>CAZMRP010000006.1:0-28278 GCA_964568275.1 uncultured Myxococcales bacterium | reverse complement strand
ACGAGACCCAAGCGCGCGGCCTGGTGCTGCCGTTCGAGGGCAAGACGCCGGTGCTCCACGAGGGGGTGTTCCTGGCTCCGAACAGCGTGGTGATCGGCGACGTGGAGCTCGGCGCCCGGTCCTCGGTGTGGTTCCAGACCGTGGTGCGGGGCGACGTCCACCGGATCCGCATCGGACGGCGGACCAACCTGCAGGACCTGGTGGTGGTGCACGTGACCTACCGCACCGGGCCGACGACGATCGGGGACGACGTGACCGTGGGCCATGGGGCGATCGTGCACGCGGCGACGATCGGCAACCGCTGCCTCGTCGGCATGCGCGCCGTGGTGCTCGACGGCGCGCGCATCGGGGACGACTGCATCGTCGGCGCCGGGGCCGTGGTGCCGCCCGGGATGGAGCTGCCGCCCGGCAGCGTGGCGCTGGGCGTTCCGGCGAAGCTCGTGCGCAAGGTCACCGACGCCGACCGGGCGATGATCCTCGAGCTGGGTCGCCGGTACCTCGAGTACACCGTGCCCGGCTACCGCGGACCGCCCCGGCCGGGAGGTCAGCCGTCCAACGCGTCGCGGAGGCGCTCCAGGCGCCGGCGGTAGCGGTCGCGGAACTCCCCGAGCTTGCGTTCGTCGAGGCGGGCCCAGTGCCAGGCGAACACCTGCAACACGATGTAGAACAGGAACGCGCCGCCGACGAAGCACAGCATCCCGAGCGTCGGGTCGACGGCGTCCTGCAGCAGGAAGCCGACCGCGGCCAGCGTCGCCAGCAGGAACAGCGGGCGCATCATGCGGAAGCCGAACTTGCGGTACCAGACGTGCTCGGACTTGACGTAGAACGTGCTGCGCCGCAGCTCCTCCTTCAGGTCCAGGAGGCGCAACACGGGCTCCAGGGCGCCGAACGACTCTTCGAGCTCGGCCCGGAAGGCCGCGTCGTCCCGCGGCGCATCCAGCTCGCGCTCGACCAGGGCCCGCAGCCGCCGGCGCTGCTCGAGGTTCACGAGGCGGGCGGCTCGGCCGACGAGCCGGCCGGGGGAGAGGAGACGGGCGGCCGGGTCTGCGCGCGGCGGCGGAGCCACAGCGCGATGCACAGGGCGTTGAGGCCCAGGACGCCGCCCATCGTCAGCAGCATGAACACGACGGCGCCGGCGCTCATGACGGCACCTCCGCCCCGGCGGGCTGTGCTCCCGCCTCCGCTTCCGCCCCGTTCCGCAGCCGGGCCCGTCGTCGCCAGACCGCGTGCGTGATCACCAGGAAGGCGAAGATCACGCCCAGCATGATGATCCGCACGAGCCAGATGTACGGGGCGCGGTTCCAGGCCTCGACCTGCACGCGCACCGCCCGCGGCCCGTCCTCCGCCGACGCGGCGCTCCGCTCCGCGGCCGAGGCCTCGTAGCGGAAGCCGTCGAGCGCCAGCCAGCGCTCGAGCGCCGGGGCGTCGAGCACCTGTTGGAGCACCGGGTCGCCGCTGAAGGAGCGGACCCGGATGCGCCCGCCGGGCTCGATCACCGCTTCGGCCCAGCCGAACAGGTCGTGCTCGACCTCCTCGACCTGCTTCGCGATCGCCGCCCGGTACTGGTCGGCGCTGCGGGCGTCGCCGTTGGGGGACGGGAGGGGCGGGATGAGGGCCGGGCCGCGCGTGAACTGCCCCTCGTAGATCCCGATGTCGGTCACCGCGTAGGTGACCCGCGGGCTCGGGATCAGCAGGTCGTTCGCGATCGCGCCGACGAACCACCAGCAGAAGATCACCGCGAGGAGCAGCGGCGTCACGTAGCGCATCACGAAGCGGAAGACCCGTGGGATGCGGACCAGCCCGCCGAGGTGCAGCTCGGTCCAGCCGCGGCGGATGCCGAAGATCCAGGCGAACAGCACCGACTCGATCAGGGCGAAGACGACCAGCCCGAGCGTGCCGGCCCAGAAGTCGAGCTCGTCGAGCACGCCGTAGCGGTAGAAGAAGACGATGGGGATCGTGCCGAGGATCCACATCAGGCCGACCACCATCGCCGCGGCGGCCCGCGGCAGCTTCGCCTCGTCCTCGAAGAACGCGATCACCGGCTGGGCCACGCCGACCGACGAGGTGAAGGCGGCGAAGAACAGCAGCAGGAACCAGATCGTGCCGAAGAACTCGGCGCCGGGGAACGAGCGCAGCACCTCGGGCATCGCCACCATGCCGATGGAGAAGCTGCCGGAGGAGGCGATCTCCGGCACCTGGTCGGCGCCGAAGAACAGCGCGCAGGTCGGGATCGCGATCAGCGAGCCGAAGATCACCTCGACGAACTCGTTGGCCGCCACCGTCGTCAGGCCGGTCAGCGCCACGTCGTCGTTGTCCTTCAGGTAGCTGGCGTAGCACTCCAGCGTGCCGAAGCCGATCGACAGCGTGAAGAAGATCTGCCCGGCCGCGGCGACCCAGACCGTGGGACTGGACAGCGCGCCGAAGTTCGGCGTCCACAGGAACGCCAGCCCGTCCCAGATCGAGCCGCGCCCGTCGTCCAGCGAGAACATCCGGACCACCAGCACCAGGCAGAACAGGAACAGCGCCGGCATCGCGATCTTCGCCAGCAGCTCGATGCCCCGCGCCACGCCGCGGTACAGGATCCAGACGTTGAGCAGCACCGTGATCACCGCGAAGGTGATCGCGGCGTTGAAGCCCGGGAAGTAGGAGGTCGTGGTCGTGTTGCCGAGGAACTCGTCGAGGTACGTGCGCAGGTGCACCGTCTGTCCCGCGCCGCCGGCGTAGTCGCCGGTCAGCGAGAACCAGGCGTAGCCCAGGCACCAGCTCTCGATGTAGGTGTAGTACAGGCAGAACAGCAGCGGCAGCGCCAGGCCGATCACCCCGAGGTACTTGGCCACCGGGTGGGCCCACATCCGGTCGAACATGCCCGGCGTCGAGCCGTGGCCGAAGCGGCCGCCGTAGCGCCCGATGGTCCAGGCGATCCACATCATCGGCAGCCCGAAGAGCAGCAGCGAGACGACGTACGGGATCATGAACGCCCCGCCGCCGTTCTGCGCCGCCTGCGCCGGGAAGCGCAGCAGGTTGCCGATGCCGACGGCGTCGCCGGCGGCGGCCAGGATCAGGCCCCACCGACTGCCCCAGGATTCCCGCTGTTCGAGGTCCGCCATGCGCCCCGTCCTCCCGTCGCCGGCGTGTCTTGCGCCCGGAGCCTAGAGAGAACCGCCGGTCGGGATCAAGCCCCGAATGCGGCGACTCCCGACGGCGCGGGTCGAGCTACGGCGCGTCCGGCACGGGGCGGGCCAGTTCCTCCAGGCACCGCGCCTGCTCGGGCGTGAGGCGCTCCCCGTCGGCCCGCACCGCGTCGTGGATCGCGATGCCGATCCGGTCGGCCTCCACCGTGCGCCGGGCGTTGGACCACCAGATGAACAGCGCCTTGCCCTTGATGTGGGCGAACGGGACGGGCCCCCAGAAGCGCGAGTCGTTCGAGTTGTCGCGGTTGTCGCCCATCACGAACACGTGGTCCGGCGGGACGACGAACCCGCCGCGGTCCGCGTCCGGCGTGCCGCGCCGCGGGTAGGGCCGGCTGTGCAGGTCCCCGCCCGTGACCAGCAGCAGGCCGCCCCCGACGTCCCGGACCCCCGAGCGGCCGCCCGCCGACGGCTCGAGCCCCGGGTCGTGGATCTGGCGCACCGTGTACTGCACGTCGCCCAGCCGCTCCACGAACAGGTCGAACGTGGCCTTGCGCGAGCCCGGGTCGTCGCCCTGCGGCGCCCGGATCGTCCCCAGCGGGCAGCGCCGGACGGTCTGGCCGTTGATCCGCAGCGTGCCGTCCGCCTCCACCTCGACCCGGTCGCCCGCCACCGCCACCACCCGCTTGATGAACGCGTCGGGGCCCTGGCTCGGTTCGGCGAACACCACGACCTCCCCGCGTTCCGGCGCGCCGTAGCGCAGCGGCAGCCAGTCGCTGAACGGGAAGCGCACGCCGTACTCCAGCTTGTTGACGAAGATGTGGTCGCCGACCTCCAGCGTCGGCAGCATCGAGCCCGACGGGATCTTGAACGCCTCGACCACCGACTCGCGGAGCACGAAGGCGGCCAGCACGGCGATGCCGATCTGGCCGGCGTACTCCACGTAGACGCTGTACTTCATGAACGCCAGGTGCCGGTCGAACAGCGCCTCGAGCCGGTCCAACGGTCCGTGCAGCTCCTCCGCCGCCAGCTTGTCCTTCATCGCGTCCCGCAGCGTGCGGACCGCCTCGTCGACCTCCCGCGCCACCCCCTCGCCGAGCCGGCCGCGATACCACGGCCGCCGCAGGGCCCGCCGCGCCAGCCGCAACAGCTGCGTCGCGTGGCGCCGGATCTGCCGCCGCCGGTAGCCCGGCTCGTGCGCGACCCACTTCCACAGCGGGATCCGCTCGCGGATCCCGTAGGCGGCGTAGGCCAGCACCGCGAAGCCCAGCAGCAGCTGCCACGGCGCGATCCCCTCCAGGTACCCCTGGTGGACCAGGAAGATGTTGAGGCCGACGCTGCACACCGCGGGCAGCAATCCGACGTAGACCACGAACCAGGCCCAGACGCCGGCGGTGCGCAGCCCGCGCCGCCAGCGCGGCTCGTCGTGCGGGCTCACCGGCCGCTCTCCAGGCCGGCCCGCGCCCGCGTCCGCCCCGGCTCCTCGAGGCCCGGGATCGTCACCTGGCCCGGCAGCACGTCCGCGTGGCGCTCCAGGATCAGGTCGATCCCCTCCCGAACGTACTCGGCCACCGGCACCTTGGTGCGCTCGTGCAGCGACCTCAGCGCCTCCGCCTGCTCCGGCGTGAGGTAGACCGTCGTCGGGATCTTCTTCCTCGCCATCCTCGCGCCGCCCGCCGGGGCCCCCGAGCCGCCGGCTGCCCGGGAACCTAGGGGAACGGTCCGAAGGATGTCAAGGAAGGCCGGTCGTCGGCTCCGGCTTCCCCGTCGTCCCCGGCTGTGCCAGAGTCCGGCGGCGGAGGTGCGGAACGTGGTGCAGCGCAGGAAGACGAGCGACGAGGCGGGCCCGCCCCGCTCCCCGAAGCTGCTGGCGCTCGACCCGTCGACGATCGAGCCCTCGCTGCTCGAGACCTTCCCCGACGAGGAGGCCGGCCGGGAGGTCGTCGTCGAGATCGACACCGACGAGTTCACCGCGGTCTGCCCGTGGTCCGGGCTCCCCGATTTCGGCAGCGTGCGCGTGCGCTACGTCCCGCGCCGCCGGATCCTCGAGCTGCGCTCGTTCAAGTACTACCTCTTGACCTACCGCAACGTCGGCATCTACCAGGAGCACGCCGCGCGGCGGATGCTGCGCGACCTCGTGCGCGTCACGCGCCCCGCGTGGATGGAGCTGGAGCTGGAGTACCGCGTCCGCGGCGGCGTCCACACCGTCTGCCGCGCCCGCCACGGCCGCGTCCCGGCCCGCTAGGGACGCCCCGGGGTCACGCGCGACTCACCCGCTCGAGCTGGAACTGCAGCCGGTCCGCCAGCCGGAGCACCTCGGCGGTCACCGCGCGTCGCGCGGCGTCGTCCGGCGGCAGCCGCGTGGGCCAGGTGGACTCGGTCAGCGCCCGGAACGCCACGCTCTGCACCCGCCAGAGGTCCAGCTCGACGCCCACGTCGCGGGCCAGGTCGAGCAGCGCGTGCAGCGCCGCCAGCGTCCCGGTCCCCGGCGCCTCGCCCAGTCGCCGGAGCTGCGTCAAGAGCGCCTCGTGCACCGCCCGTCGCAGCCGCGGCTCCGTCGCCCGCAGCCGCCAGGCCCGGGCCCGGCGGGCCAGTCGAGCCGCCTCCTCGATCGGCGCCGCCAGCTCCGCGGACTCGTCGGCCTCCGCCGCCCCCAACGCCTCCACCACCCGCTCGGCCTCCGACCCCAGCCCGGACGCCGCGGCGAACCGCACCGTCTCGGGCAGCGGGTAGCTCGCCTCCACCAGGTACGTCAGCAGCCGCCCGTGCTCGCGGTAGAACCGCACGTGACCGGCGCGCAGGTCGTCGAGCGTCCCGCCGACCACCCGGTCGAGGATCCGTCGGCGCTCCTCGAGGAACGCGTCGCGCAACGTGAACGCCCCCTCCTCGCCGAACCGGCGGTTGAGCGTCGTCACCACGTCGGACAGCGAGCCGCGGTCGTAGACGCCCAGGAGCTCGTCGCGCAGCGCGAGGTACGCCTCGGGCGACGACGCCGGTCCCACCGAGCAGCGGAAGTCGTGGCCGCCGAAGTGCAACACCGCCAGCACGACCTCCTCGGTCTCCTCGGTGTGCCGCGCGGTCACCTCGTAGCGTCCGACGCCGAGGTGCGTGCCGGCGTGCTCCGCCGACGACCGCTCGAGCGTCCGCACGTCGTACGCGTAGACCGCCCCGCCCGCGGCGCCGTTCGGCTCGAGCGCCCCGGCGATGGCGTGGTGGGCCGCGACGCGCCGTAGGTCCGTCGCCAGCGGCTGCACCCGCTTCGCGTAGAGGTCGGCCCCGGTCCAGTCCGCCGGGTCGTTGCAGCGGGCCTCGGCCAGCGCCCGCACCAGCGGGCCCTCCAGGTCCTCCCCCGACAGCTCGCCCGCCAGCCGTGCGGCGCGGCAGGCGTACTTCAGCACCTGCACGGCCTCGAGTCCCGCCAGGTCGTCGAAGAACCAGCCGCAGCTCGTGAACATCAGCATCCCGTGGCGCTGCAGCTCGAGCGCCCGGAGCGCGGCGGTGCGGCCGGCGGCGTCCAGCGTTCCGCGGGCGTGGCGCGCGAGGAACCCGTCGACGGTCTCGGGCCGGCGGTCGAGGACGACTTCGACGTAGGCGTCGCGCGCGGCCCACGGGTCCGCCAGTACCTTCCCGCCGTGCGCCTCGAACACCGCGTCGAGGCGCTGCTTCAGCTCGTCGAGCGCCTTGCGCAGGACGGCGCGCCAGGCCTGGCTCCAGCCGGGGCCGCCGCCGATGTGGCAGCCGCAGTCGGCGCGCCAGCGCTCCACCCCGTGGAAGCACGACCAGCTCGACTCCTCGTGGATCCGCACGCGCAGGCGCGGCGGGCATAGCTCGAGGTACCGGCCGTAGTTGATCGGCTGCACCCCCAGCTCGGGCAGCCGCTGCACCGCGTAGGCCAGCGCCATGTCGCCGAAGCGGTGGTGGTGGCCGTAGGACTCGCCGTCGGTGGCGACGTGGCCCAGCCGACCCGCGCCGCCCTTGGGCGGCACGAGCGCGGCGAGCCGGCCGGCGAACGCCCCGCCGTCGTGCAGCAGCCGCTCGAAGGCGATCCCCTGGGCGATCGGCCCGTCGTAGAAGAACAGGGCGATGGAGCGACCCGAGGGGAGGTCGCAGCGGTAGGCCAGGGTGGTGTCCAGCGCGTGCTCGTCGACCCGCGTCCACTCGTCCTCCTCCACCGGCGCCACCGCCTTCGCCTGGCGCGGCGAGAGGATCGTGAAGGCGAGGCCGTGCTCGGCCAGCGCCTCGAGCGACGGGGTGTCGACGGCGGTCTCGGCGAGCCACATCCCTTCGGGGTCGCGGCCGAAGCGTCGGCGGAAGTCGGCGACGCCCCAGCGCACCTGGGTCGCGCGATCGTGCGGGGCGGCCAGCGGCAGGATCACGTGGTTGTAGACCTGGGCGATGGCGTTGCCGTGGCCGCCGAGGCGCAGCGCGCTCTGCCGGTCGGCCTCGAGGATCTCGCCGTAGGTCTCGGGGTCGTGGCGTTCCATCCAGGCCAGCAGGGTCGGGCCGAAGTTGAACGAGATGTGGTCGTAGTTGCGGACGATGGCGGTCAGCCGGCCCTCGGCGGTCTGCAGCCGCGCGGCGGCGTTGGCCGCGTAGCACTCCGCGGCGATCCGTTCGTTCCAGTCGTGGTACGGGGCCGCGGAGTCCTCGACCTCCACGGCGTCGAGCCACGGATTCTCGCGCGGGGGCTGGTAGAAGTGGCCGTGGATGCAGGCGTAGCGTTCGGTGCGACGCTTCATGGGGCGCCAGCATAGCCCGCCCGAGGGCGACGGCCAACGGGCGGGACGCCCGCACCTTGACGACCGCAGGAGGCCGGGCCAAGCTTCAGTTCATCATCATGGCGTGCGCGCCGCCGCGTGGCGGAAAGGGGGCCGGAATGAACGCGAAGGGCTGGACGCGGACCTGCTGTGCCTGGGCGGCGCTCGCGGCGTGCTTCGGTGGTTGCGGCGGTGACGCCGACGAGGGCGATGTGTCGGCGGACACGGACACGACGTGGGATGGCGCGGCCGACGACGGCAGCCACCTGGACGGGGCGGACGCCGATGCCGATGCGGACGCCAGTGCCGATGGCTCCGACTGGCGCTGCCGCAGTGATGCGGACTGCGACGACCGCGATCCGTGCAGCGGGGTGGAGACCTGTCGCGACGGGACATGCACCTCGGGCACGCCGCTGCCCGACGGAACGACCTGCGACGACGGCGACCGCTGCACGTCGCTCGACGCCTGTTGGGGCGGCGAGTGTCGCGGTCGAAATACCTGCGCCTGTACCTGGGACGAGCAGTGCGCGGGCTACGAGGACGGGGACTTCTGCAATGGGACCCTCGCCTGCGTCGACAACGAGTGCGTGGTCGATCCCGCGACGGTGGTGGTCTGCGACCGTTCCGCCGACACCGACTGCCTTGTCGGCCGCTGCGTGCCGGCCACCGGGATGTGCGAGCCGACGCCCGTTGCCGACGGGACGATCTGCGATGACGGCAACGGCTGCACCACCGGTGATGCCTGCACGGCCGGGCGCTGCACCGGCGCCTCGACGACCTGCACCTGCCGCACGGCCGCGGACTGCGCGTCGCATGAGGACGGCGACCTCTGCAACGGGACGCTGGACTGCGTGGGAGGTGCGTGCGTCGTGGACGAGGCCACCGTCGTCGTCTGCGACGTCTCGGCCGATCCGCCGTGCCGGCACACCCGTTGCGAGCCGGCGACCGGCCGCTGCGCGCCGGTCCCGCGAACGGACGGCTCGGTGTGCGACGACGGCGACCCCTGCACGTACGATACCTTCTGCACCGCCGGCGCATGCCTCGGCCCGCGGCTCGAGTGCGACGACGAGAACCCCTGCACGGCCGACTCGTGCATGGACGATCCGTTCATGGGCATCGGCTGCATCCACGACTTCGGCACCGGAATCTGCGACGACCACAACGTCTGTACCGACGACTCCTGCGACGAGTTCGGCTGCCACCACGCCGCGAACCGGATCGCATGCGACGACGGCGACCCGTGCACGGGCCCGGACGCTTGCGACGGTCTCGGTAGCTGCCGCGGCGTGTCGTCGGGCCTGACGGACTGTGCCGGCCGTTGCGTGGACCTGGATGCCGACCCGGGGCACTGCGGCGCCTGCGACCACTCCTGCTCGGCGGGCGAGACGTGCGTCGATGGCTCGTGCGTGCCCGGTTCGACGCCGCCCTGATCTGGGCGCGCGGCCCAACGTCCCGCAACTCAGCGCCGCGCTGCGCAGTGACCAGCTTCCTGGCGTTCTCCGTCACTGTTCGCGGGCGCGGCTCGGACCTCGGGCTCGCCGCGGTTGCCTACGGCTTCACTTCCGACGGGACCGTGCTGCCTCCAGGAAGGGGAGGTCGTCGAGGTCCTTCGGGCGCCCGGCGGCCTGCTTGTTCTTCATCAGGGCCTCGAGGCCGATGTAGTGTGTCCCGTCGGCAAGCGTGCGTGACCCCGGCGGTGGCGCCGGCGTAGCGTCCTGAGCTGCGGTCGACATCGCCCGTCAGCCGCGCATGGCCTTGATGGATGGCGACCGGTGGGCGTCCCGCACGTCGGGACAGCGGGTGCCGTAGACGCGCTCCTTCAACTCCAGCGCCACCCGCTGGCGCTCCTGGGGGGTCATGGCCACCTGCTGGGCGATGTCCAAGGCACGGGCTTCCTCGAAGCTGCGAGCCACGTGCACCACGCGTTCCATGCCTGTCGGCATACCGCCGAGTCGATCCGACGGCAACGCGGGATGACAGATCCTCAATACGTGCAGTAGTTCGGCCCGCTGATGTCCACGCAGGTCTGGCCGGCGGCGCAGCCGGTGGAGCTGGTGCAGGCGCAGACGCCATAGGTCGTCGAGCACAGTTGCCCCACGCCGCCGTGGCATTGCGAGTTCGCCGCGCCGCAGTCGCAGGTCGGGTGGGAGTAGCCGGACGGGATCAGGCAGTTGTACCCCGCGTAGCAGGTCAAGCCGCACCCCGCGCAGTTGCTCTCGTCGGTGCTGAGATTGCGGCAGACCCCGCTGCAGCACTTCTGCCACGTCGTCCCGCAGCTCGTGCCGTTGGCCAGGTTGGTGTGCGCGCAGGTCCCGCTGCTGTTGCACGCATCGCGGGTGCAGGCGTTGCCGTCGCTGGTGCAGGCGGTGCCGGACGGCTTGGCCGGGTGGGTGCAGCTCCCGGCGGCGTCGCACCGGTCGTAGGTGCACTCGCGGCCGTCGTCCGGGCAGGCGGTGCCGGAGGCCACCGGGACGTGGCCGCAGGCGCCGCTCGAGTTGCAGACGTCGGTGGTGCACGGGTTGCCGTCGCTGGCGCAGGCCACGCCGGCGTGCGGCGTCACCGTGCAACTCGACGTGCCGTTGCAGGAACGGGTGGCGCAGACGTCGCTGGTACACGTGATCCGCGTCCCGGCGCAGGTGCCGGCGCCGCAGACGTCGGTGTGGGTGCAGGGGTCGCCGTCGTCGCAGGGCCGCCCGAGGCAGTCGGGGTCGTCGCACCACGACAGGCCGTCGCAGTCGCTGTCCGGCCCGTCGCAGCGCTCGGCCGACGGGTCGCCCGGGACGCAGTCCTCGACGCCGCCGATGCAGGTCGCCAGCCGTTCGCAGGCCCCGGCCCCGCAGGCGAAGGGGACCCAGTCCTCATCGAGCTCGCCGTCGCAGTCCTCATCGACGCCGTTGCAGGTGGCGTCGTCCGCCGCCGGGATGCCGCAGGCCGGCACGCCGTCGACGCAGCTCGCGCTCATCACGCAGGCGCCGACGCAGTCGCGGCCGCCCCACTCCTCGTCGGTCTCGCCGTCGCAGTCGTCGTCGTTCCCGTCGCAGGTCGAGTCGTCGGCGGCGGGCGGCGTGCGCGGCTCGCAGGCCGTCCCGCCGTGCCAGCAGACGGCCTCGCGGCGGCAGGGGCCGGTGCCGCAGTCGGTGGTCGCGCTCCAGTCCTCGTCGGTCTCGCCGTCGCAGTCGTCGTCGAGCCCGTTGCACTCGGTCTCGGCGCCGGGCGTCTCCACCGTGCAGGTCGCCTCGCAGCCGTTGAGGACGTTGCCGTCGAGGTTGGCCCAGCCGGGCTCGCAGATCGCATCGCAGTGCCCCAGCACGCAGGACGGCAGGCCACGCTCGACGCCGGGGCAGATCCGGCCGCAGGCGCCGCAGTTCAGCGGGTCGAAGTCGAGGTCGAAGCTCTCGTCGGTCAAGCCGTCGCCGTCGTCGTCCGAACCGTTGCACACCTCGGCGCCGACCACGGCGCAGTCGGGGTCGGCGGCGTCGGTGGCCGCGTCGCAGTCGTTGTCGAGCCCGTCCGCGCAGGTCGTTCCCCGGAGGACACCCTCCAGTCCGGACGAGGTGCACTCGTACTCGCAGCCGTTCTCCGCCAAGCCGTCGAGGTCGTTCCAGCCGTCGTCGCAACCGGTCAGCTCGCAGATCCCGTGCACGCAGGCCCCGACGGCCCGGGGCGGGCTGCAGGCCGCGCCGCAGACGCCGCAGTTCGCGGGGTCCGAGCCGAGCGACGTGCACGTTCCGGAACACTCGGTCTGGCCGGGCGGGCACCCGGCGGCCTCGTCGCCCTCCTGCCCGTCGTCGTCCCCGTCCGCGTCGCCGTCGGCCCCGGCGTCGGGCACGCTCCCGCCGGACACGCAGAACAGGTCGCACTCCATGTTGACGCAGACTTCCGGGTCCCCCGGCAGGTAGCCGTAGCCCGGGTCGCACAGGCAGGACGGGTCGTCCTCGACGACCTGGCACTCGCCGTGCCCCGAACAGTCGATCCCGGCGCACGGGTTGGCGGGGTCGTTGGGCAGGCAGGTGAGTCCTGCCGGGTGGAAGCCGGGCATGCAGGCGCAGTAGGCGGTGCCTTCGTCGACAAGGCAGAAGCCGCGGGAGGAGCAGCCGACGCCCGAACAAGGGTCGCCGTCGTCGCTGGAGCAGCCGGCGAGGGCGGCGGCGGCGAGCGCGACGACGGCGGCCAGCGCGACGAGCGGCCCGGGGACGCTGCGACGCCGTTGCATCGGCCGCAGTCTACCATCCGCCGCCGGGTGTGGCTACCGGGGTTTGGCCGCCGGCCGCGCCCGGGCCCGGGCGGACGTGGCGCCCGATGGCAACCCGACCGAGTTCGGGGCAACCGCCCACGCCTGGGACAGGTTCCGCTGCCAGTTACCGGCAGCCGAGAACCGCCCCGTACATCCGCTCCACGGTTTCGGATGGTCCGGTGGCGTCCACCGGGATCACCCGGCCCACCACGAGCACTCTGTCGCCTCCGATCGCGGAGGCACCGACGAGTGAGGTTGTCAGCAACTTGGCGTTCAAGTCGGGCACAGGGAGACGAACCGACGGGCTTCGCAGCGCAGCCAGCAATCGAGTTGCGTCGCGCACGTGCCAGACGACGATATCCGGTGGCCGGTCGACCGCAGGTGCCTGGGTCCCGGACACACCGAACGTGCCCTGCCGCAGGGGCGCGAATTCCATCGAAGAGGGCAGTTCGTTTCCGGAGGGAAGACGGACGAGTTCCCCGAGAACGAAACGGTCGGCGTCTCGATCGAGGGCAATGAGCCCGTGGTCGGTCATTGTCATCCCGTCCGGACCGTAGACCACGTACGTACTGAGCATGCGGTCGTGTTCGAAGGCCGGTCCGTACGACGTCGAGTAGGGGAGGAGGAGATCATCGTTGCGAATCCGGGCGCCGGCAGCCACGGCTTCTGGCAGGCCGAGGTTCGTCCAGTCCAGCCAGGCCGTTGTTCCTTCGATGGGCAACGCGGTAGGCCCTGGGTAGAAGATGAACTGTCGTCGGTCGTCCGTGTCGGTCCAGAGTACGCGCCAGCCGCCATCCGCTGTCGGGGCCATGCGGCCTCCCTTGCCTCGGGCGTCGGTCCAAAGGGGCGGATTCGATGGCCAGACGTCCACCACCGTGCCGTCTCCCTCGATCAGTTGGACAATCACGTGACTGAAGCTCGGCACTCCGGCACCGAAGTCCGCGAGGGCGACCGCCGTAGCGATTCGACCGTCGGCGACGACCGCCTCCGTGACACGCGCGAAGTCGGCGTCGGCTGCGGTGTGGACCACGACCGGTTCTGACAGCGCACCTGCCTCGTCAACGTCGTAGAGCAGGAGGCGGTGAGGGCGACCGTCGGTTTCGCCGCCGGTGCGTTCGGTTGCGAGGATGAGACGTCGGCTGCCGAGCGCCACGGTTTCGACACCCTCGACATAGGGGACCGGCATTGCACCGAATCGCACCTGGCGTCCGTCGGCTGCGTGGAGCGCATACCAAGCCTTGAACTCCGTGCCGTCCGGGGCGGACGCCCAGGTTGCCCAGGTGACGAGAAGGCCACCGTCCTCCTGCAGAGATGCCGCGACGTTGCTGTACCTGGGGATGTTCTCCGCGATGAGCCACGGTCCCGACAGCACGCCGAACACGCCCTCATCGATCGTGCCGTCGCAGTCGTCGTCCTCGCCGTTGCAGATTTCCGGCCCGATCGGAACGCCATCATCGATCAGGCCGTTGCAGTCATCATCGACGCCGTTGCACACCTCCGTCCCGCGCACGACGCACGACGGTGTCGGCTCGGGGCATCCGGACAGCGACCCGGCGGTGAGCAGGGGGATGAACGCCGCGGCGGCGCGGGTTCTCACGGCCCGCACCCGCCGTCGGTGCTTCCGCCCGCCCAATCCAGAATTTCCGGGTAGTCGGGCATCCGGATCGGTCCTTCGGCAAAGCGAACCGCGTAGGGTACCGGCAGCGTGGCGCCCAAGTCGCCGGTCGGCCCAACGACGTGCAACCGGTACCAGCCCGTCACGGGTGCCTCGAACGAAACCGCTGGCCAGTTCGCATCGAAGCGGAAGAGCGGCGTTCCGTCGCTGCTCGTGCCCTGTGCCGTGGGATGGTGCAGGCTGGCCGACGCGCCGGAGAGCAGGCTCCAGAAGCGGAGCGAGTACCGCCGGCCCTCGCGCCCCCAGAACCAGAGGTTCTCCGACTCACCTCCGAAGTGCATTGCGCCGGCGAGAACCGGCCCAGTGCTACCCAGCGTGCATCGCGTCGGCGGCGCCACGGTGGGCAGATGCCAGTCCGCACAGGGCGCGGAGGCCGGCCACGGATTGGTCGGATCGGGGAATGTCGCCAGCCTGTAGGGGACGCGTGCCGTGCCACCGGGCCCGACCACGTACAGGTGGTAGATCGCGGACCTCGCCGGCGACAGCGTGACCTCGCACGCAGCGTCGCCCAGGATGGACCCGAACGAGCAGGACGCGACGCGGGTGCCCGTGCCATAGTCCCACGCTTCCAGGACCGCCCGCGGTCCGCCAACGGGTACCCTGGAGGCCCGGAGTTGCGCTCGCACAACCGTCGGCGACCACGATTCGACCGCGACGCGATAGGCATCACGATCCGCGCCCTCCACGACCCCCGTGGCGGGCGTAGTGCCCGTGTGCTGCGGCAGCATGACCGATTCCACCAACCCGTCGGGGTGGTCGTCACCGACCATGGTCACGGCGAGTTCGTAGGCGACCGCATCCGCGGGGCCGGCGGGATCCCGACTGACGGCGAAGTGGTAGTAGCCCGAGTCGGTCGGTAGGTAGCTGGTCGTCCCCGTTCCCGCCACGCTCATGAGGAACACGTGTCTTCCGGTAGCATCGGTGGCGCCGGGAGACGGCAGGTGCAGTCCGAGGAACAACGTGGTCCCCCCATCGACGAGATCCGACAGGCGCACCTCGTACTCCCGTCCGCCGACCAGAAAGAAGACATGCGGATCCCAGTCCACCCGGTTCTCGAGCATCCCCGCCACCGACTGCGAGCCGACGGACCAGGGTTGGGCGGAATCACCGACCTGCCCGTGCCACCAGATGCTCGGATGGTCGTCGTATCTGGGGATGAACCGCTGATAGGCCGGCGTCGCCGTGTCTGACATCGCCCGCCACGCCGCGAAACCCTGATTTCGCGCACGGATGTTGCACGCTGCGGATCCCGCCGGTCGGGCCAGTTTGCCGGCCACCGAGTTGGCGCCCCGGGCAACGATCGTCTGCCCATCGATTCGATCGGAGAGCAGACTCACGAGCCCATCGATTCCTCCCCGTCGTCCGGCCAACGCGGAATATCGGGCCAGCAGCGCCGTGAACCAGTCGCCGTTGCCGTGGATGCCGACCACTTCGTAGGCCACGCCGGCCGGACCCAGGCACCGAACCAGGCTGTTCGTGGCCCGGCACGCGGCGCACTCCGTGGCGCCATCGCAGTCCGGCCGGCGGATCGTGCAGCGGTCCGTCTCACAGGTGTAGGGCGTCTGCTCGCACAGGTACGAGTCCCGAGGGTCATCCGTCTCGGCCGGTGTCAGCGGCCCTCCGCACGAGTTCGAACCACCCACGGGATCCCCGCCGAAACGCGCCTGGAGGGCGGCGGGATCGGCCACGAATCGTGTGTCCCAGAACGTGAAGTCGTCGTACCACACGCGGCCGACTGCCGTGGGCATGGCCTCGCTGAGGAACCCGGACAGCGTGCCGTCGCCCCCTCCATGAATGCTCCCCAGGGGCCCAAGCCATCCCCCGTTGTCGATCATCACGTGCCCGAGTTCGTGGGCCAGCACTCCGACGGCATACGGTTCGGCCCAGTCGACGGGTCCCAGGAGGGGCTCGCCCGGGCAGTCGGCAGGCCACTCGCATCGCATGACGTACGTGTCGATGCCGACGCACTGGCGGCCTTCCGCCGCTCGCCTGACGAAGTTGAAGCAGCCGTCCCGGAGCCCGCCCCCCGTGTAGAGCCTGCCTCCTCCTCCCCAGTCACACCAGCCGTCCGAGCCGGCCGGCCCGATCGTGGTGTCGCGGTAGAACGTCTGCTCCTGCGTGCCCGGATCGCAGTCCTTCCGGTCAAATCCATCCTGCATCTCCGGTCGCGTACACGTGTTGTTGCCGTCGTCGTCATCGAAGTCGTACCAGTGATCGACTGCGCACCGGTGGTCGTCGAAATCGCAGAGAGCCGCCGTCTCGTCGGTGTTGGGACCGATCGATAGCCGATTCTCAGGAAGAGGATCGTACCACCTGCGGTCGACACAGTCGTTCGCGACCGTGCAGCGTCGCTTTCCGCGCGGCGCCCACTCGGTCGTCAGGTTGATCTTGCCCCAACGGGCGGAGCCACCCGCGCGGCCGAAGATGTCACGGACGTATCCGGCGTGCGCGAAGAGCATCCCGTCCAGCGTCCGCTTCGCGGGCTCGTCCAGCGGAACCCCCGCGGCGACCGGCCCCGTCGGCAAGACCAGTCGCGGCCCGGGCGAAGCGAATCCGTACAGCATCCGCGGATAGAGCGCGCCGTTCTCCTCCATGAAGGCCCAACGGCTGAAGTGGAGTCCGTCGAGACCTACGTTCACCGACCAGTCGACAGCCGAATCGTCGAACCTCCCTGTCGCATCCGTCGCCGTCAGGCGGCCGTCCGCTCCGGTCACCGTTGCGTACGGCAGCCCGGCGCAGTGTGCGGGATGGGAGTGCCCCGCGTAGCCGCTCCACGGCGGGCCGTACGGAGAGTCGTCGGGGAAGGACAGAGGATGGAACCGGTGGATCACGCGGCTGCGGACCATGCCGTCTTCGACTCTCGTTGCCTCGCCGGTCACGGCGTCGACGAGCACCATTCTCACCTGGTCTTCCTGCGACAGGGTCAAGGCATACTCGACAAGCTGGACTCCCGGCTCCGGGAACCGGACGCGCGGCCCGTCCAGCCGCGTCAGGCGGCCGCTGTCCCAACCGATTGCCGCAAGGGCAGCGGATTCCGCCTGCGCCGCACCGACGTTGACCACCACGGGTTCGACGAGGCGATTCCAGGCGGCGGTCACTTCCACCGTGCGGCCACGACCCTGCGGCAGCCCGCCGTGGCGGACGTGGAGCGCCAGTTGATCGCCGGCGACGGGGATGGACGGGGGGGTGCCGTCGCCCGTCGGTGGCAGGTCGCTGTTGGGTGGCCCGCCCGTCCCGATCGAAGCCGGGACGACATGTTTGTACTCCACGGTCGAGAAGGCGCCATCGTCGGTGGAGTTCGTCCCGCCCGCCGTCCAGGACTCGCCCGGCGTCAAGCCCAGAAGGGCGCCCAGCTCGTCGCCGAACCGCAGGAGGTACTGCATGGCGACGGCCTCCGAGTCGCCTGACTGGACGCCATCGTCCAGACCCGCAACCCGTCGCGGGGTTCCGGCAGGCGACCATTCCACCTCCAGCCGCGCGCCGGACTCGATGAACAACCGTTGCCACGCCGCCAACGCCTCGGCGGACGGTGGCAGGAGGATCTCAGAGTCGGCCAACATCGCAGCCCTGCTGCGCTCGAACAGCTCCTCGACCGTCGTCCCTGCCGCGCGGACCAGCGTCGTCGAGAGGTCCCGCAGATCCTCCGGGGCTGCAAGCTCGAAGACGTAGGGGCCGTCGAACACCGTCGGATCCATGCTCTCGGCATCAGCTGGCCGGAAGCCGATCCGGTCGCGCAGTGTGGCGGCTTCCAGGAGCGCCGCTTCCCGTCCGTCGGGATCGTAAGCGACGACGACGGTGTCGGTCGTGACCTCGCTTCGACTCACCTGTGCCCGAGCCGGCACGTTCGGTGGCCGCAGGAACAGCTCCGCTTCCGCCGCGATTTCGTACGTGCCGTCGGGAACCCGGACGCCCCCATCATCGAGCCCGTCCCAGGCGACAACAATCGGCAGGTCAGCCGAAGTTGCCGACACGAACGCCGTCGCGAGATCCAGCACGTCGGACCACGAGCGCACGACGCCGGCTCTCGGCCCGCGGACCCCAAGCTGCCGAACCGACAACCGCCATTCCAACTCGTAGGAGAACCCAAGCTCAGAGAGAACGGCAGCCGGGGATCCACCATGGACGACGATCGTCGCCGCGATCCGCGTTTCATCAAACAGGCTGTTTCCGTCAGGCGTGATGCGCCCGGGCCTCGCCGACAGATCGTGGACCGTCGTGGTGCTCCCGCAGTCTACGGCGAGCGTCGTCGTGCCGGTGGTGGGATCCTCAGCCGGCAAAGCTTCGCAAGCCGCCAAGCCGCACAGAAGGACAAGCCCAGCGGCACGTCTTGCAAGTCGGCCCCCCCCCGACTCTATTGGATTTTTCCGTTATTCGCTCGGACTTCCTTGTTGCGATCACGTCTCCCCTCCTGTCGCAATGCGAACCACAGTCTCCTCGCCGCGCTGACGACCCGATGCATCGCCCCGCCGGCGGCTGCCCAGAGCCGCCAACCCGAGCCCCGCGACCCGGCGACCCTTCGCCCTTCGCATCCGCCACCAAGGTACGCGGCGCGCATTCGGCCGTCAAGCCGCCCCATGGCGCCCCATGGCGCCGCCCCATGGCCGCGCCACGGCCGCCAACGCCGTGGTCGTAGCCTCGCCGTCGACGCCCCGAACCCGCTTGAATCCGGGCGCCGAAGGGAGTATCCCCAGCCTGGGACGGGGAGCGAAGGAGCCGCACGATGACCCCTCACCCCGCGCGGGACTGGAAGCAGGACCGGATCGAAGCGCTCCAGCGAAGGTACCCGGGCAAGTTCGCCAGCGAAGAGTTGATCTTCGGCCACGTGCACCCGGGAGACCGGATCTTCGTCGGCACCGCCTGCGGCGAGCCCCAGTACCTGATGCAGGCGCTGATGCGCTACGTCGAGGCGCACCCCAAGGCGTTCCTCGACACCGAGGTGCTCCACGTCTGGACGCTGGGGGTCGCGCCGTACGCCGACGAGCGGTTCAAGGACAACTTCCGGCTCAATTCGTTCTTCATCGGCAACAGCACCCGGCAGGCGGTGGGGCGCGGCGCCGCGGACTACACGCCGATCTTCCTGTCCCAGGTCCCCGGGCTGCTGCGCAGCCGGCGCGAGCCGGTGGACGTGGCGCTGATCCAGGTCTCGCCGCCCGACGAACACGGCTACGTCAGCCTGGGGGTCAGCGTCGACATCGTCAAGGCGGCGGTGGAGGCCGCGCACTTCGTCGTGGCCCAGATCAACCC
Organism: uncultured Myxococcales bacterium; assembly: GCA_964568275.1. Lineage (GTDB taxonomy): Bacteria > Myxococcota_A > Polyangia > DRWM01 > JAAZOP01 > JAAZOP01. Next base: position 9,240 of record CAZMRP010000006.1, on the reverse strand, counting down.
CCGGATGCCCCGCGTGCACGGCGACACCTTCCTGCACGTCGAGGACATCGACCACCTGGTGTTCCACGAGGAGCCGCTGTTGGAGTTCGAGGCGCGGGCGGCGGACGACGTCGCGCAGCGCATCGGGGCGCACGTGGCCCGGTTGGTGGAGGACGGGGACACGATCCAGGTCGGCTACGGCTCGATCCCCAACGCCGTGCTGGCGGCGCTGAAGGACAAGAAGCACCTCGGCGTGCACTCGGAGCTGCTCACCGACGGCGTGGTCGAGTTGATGCAGCTCGGCGCCATCGACAACAGCCGCAAGTCGCTGGACCGCGGCAAGACCGTGGCCTCGTTCTGCATGGGCAAGCCGAGGACCTACGAGTTCCTCGACGACAACCCGGCGATCGACTTCCGCACCGTCGACTACACCAACGACCCCCGCGTCATCTCCGCCCAGGAGCACATGACGGCGATCAACTCGGCGCTGGAGGTCGACCTGACGGGCCAGAGCACGGCCGAGTCGGTGGGGCACACCTTCTGGAGCGGGATCGGCGGCCAGGCCGACTTCATGCGCGGCGCGGTGCTGGCGCGGGGCGGCAAGACGATCCTCGCGCTGCCGTCGACCGCCGAGAACGGCACGGTCTCCCGCATCGCGCCGTTCCTGCAGGAGGGGGCCGGCGCCACGCTGATCCGCGGCGACCTGCAGTACGTGATCACCGAGTACGGCATCGCCTACCTGCACGGCAAGAACATCCGCGAGCGGGCGATGGCGCTGATCGCGATCGCCCACCCGAAGTTCCGGCCGCAGCTGATCGAGGCGGCCCGCCAGCACCGGCTGATCTACCGCGACCAGGCCTTCATCCCGGGCAAGCACGGCGAGTATCCCGAGCACCTCGAGACCCGCCGCACCACCCGCACCGGGGTGGCGGTGCTGCTGCGCCCGGTGAAGATCTCCGACGAGCCGCTGCTCAAGGACTTCTTCTACTCGCTCTCGCAGCGCTCGATGCAGCGCCGGTTCATGTCCGAGCGCTGGGACATGCCGCACGAGCGGCTGCAGGACTTCGTGGTCATCGACTACACCAAGGAGACGATGCTGCTGGCGGTGATCGGCGACGTCGACCACGAACAGGTGGTCGGGATGGGCCAGTACGCGATCAACGAGGCGGCCCACACCGCGGAGCTGGCGTTCGCGGTGCTCGACGAGTTCCAGAACAAGGGCATCGGCTGGGAGCTGATCAACTACCTGACCTACCTGGCCAAGCGCGAAGGGCTGCTCGGATTCACCGCCGAGGTCCTGGTGGAGAACCGCCCGATGCTCCACCTGCTGGAGAAGATGGGTTTCGACATGGAACGGCACAACGACGGTGGGGTCTGGGAGCTGCGGATGTCGTTCGGAGGCAAGTCGTGAGCCGGGCGCCCGAGATCGCCCGGCTGTTCGAGCCGCGCGGCGTGGCGGTGGTGGGGGCGTCCCCGCATCCCGACAAGGTCGGGCACAAGCTGGTCGACCGGATCATCGACAGCGGCTACGCCGGTCGGGTCTACCCGATCAACCCCAAGGGCGGCGAGGTGCTCGGGCTCCCCGCCCTGCGGTCGATCGACGACATCGACGGGCCGGTCGACGTGGCGGCGATCGCCATTCCGGCGGAGCGCGTGTTCGAGGCGGTGGAGGCCTGCGGGCGCCAGGGGGTCCAGCACCTGCTGATCGTCACCTCGGGCTTCTCCGAGGTCGGCAACGCCGCCGAGGAACGCCGGATCGTGACCTACGCCCTCGAGCACGGCATGCGGGTCGTGGGGCCCAACATCTTCGGGCTCTACTCCGCCGCCGCGAACCTCAACGTCACCTTCGGCCCGCGCGGCATCCTGCCCGGCAACGTCGCGATCATCACCCAGAGCGGGGCGCTCGGCGTGGCGATGATCGGCAAGACCGCCGTCGAGCGGATCGGATTGTCCGCCATCGTCTCGGTGGGCAACAAGGCCGACGTCGACGAGGCGGACCTGCTCGACTACTTCCGCGAGCAGGAGCGGACCCGCGTGATCCTGATGTACATCGAGGGGGTCCGCAACGGCACCCGACTGGTCGAGGCGCTGCGCGCCACCACCTCGCGCAAGCCGGTGATCGTGATCAAGTCGGGGCGCTCGACCCGCGGGGCGGTCGCCGCGGCCTCCCACACCGGCTCGCTCGCCGGCTCCGACGCGATCTTCGACGACGTGATGCGGCAGTGCCACGTGCTGCGCGCGGACACCGTCCAGGACGCCTTCGCCTGGTGCAAGCTGTTCGGCGCCGCCCCGCCGCTCGAGGGCGAGAACGCGGTGATCGTCACCAACGGCGGCGGCGTCGGCGTGATGGCCACCGACGCCTGCGAGCAGTACGGCATCCCGCTGTACGACGACCAGCAGTCGCTGCGCGAGACCTTCGTCCGCGCGATCCCGTCCTTCGGCTCCACCAAGAACCCGATCGACCTGACCGGCCAGGCCGGCGAGCCGGAGTACGCCGCCGCCTTCGCCGCCGCCGTGAAGAACCCCGCGATCCACGCCGTGATCGGCCTGCTCTGCGAGACGGCGATGGTCGACGTCTCGCGCATCGTCCCGATGCTGCAGCAGGCCGAGCGGGAGCTGCGGGCCGCCGGCAAGCCGATGGTGTTCGGGATGTTCGGCGGGGCGACGATCGACGCCCAGGTCGAGGCGCTCAAGCAGGGCGGCTCGTCGGCCTTCACCGACCCCGCCGAGGCCGTGCAGACCCTCGCCGCGCTGTACCGCTTCCGCCGCTGGTCGGCCCTGGGACTGCGGCCGCCGGAGGAAGCCGAGATCGACGCCGCGCGCATCGATGCCGTGGCGGCCGGCGCCCGCGCGGACGGCCGGAGGTTCCTCTTGGCCTCCGAGGCGCAGGCGGTGCTGGCGGCGGCGGGGATCCCCCGGCCCCAGGTCCGCACCTGCCGCTCGATGGACGAGGCGGTGCGGGCCGCCGAGGCGATCGGCTACCCGGTGGTGATGAAGGTCGTCTCCCGCGACATCCTGCACAAGAGCGACGCCGGCGGCGTCGTGCTGGGGCTCGATGACCGGCAGGAGGTGCTCGACGCCTACGAGGCGATCCTCCACAACTGCCGGACGCGGGTCCCCGGCGCGCGGATCGAAGGCGTCGAGGTCTGCGAGATGGTGGCCAAGGGGGTCGAGACGATCGTCGGCGCCCGCCGCGACGCCAACTTCGGCCCGGTGGTGATGTTCGGCCTCGGCGGGATCTACGTCGAGGTGATGAAGGACGTGGTGTTCCGCGCCCTGCCGCTCGACCGCCGCGAGGCCGCGGCGATGCTCGAGCAGATCAAGTCCTACCCGCTGCTGCTCGGGGTGCGCGGCGAGCGGCGCAAGGACACCGAGGTCGTGATCGAGACGATCCTGCGGGTCGGGACGATCCTGCGGCGCTGTCCGGAGGTCTCCGACATCGAGATCAACCCGTTGGTGGTCTACGAGCAGGGGCAGGGGGCGCGCGCCGTCGATGCGCGCATCCTGCTCGCCGAAGCTCAGGGAGGTGGCGGTCATGGATAGGCTGGTGATCGGGTCGACGTCGCGGGGGGCCGGAAAGACGAGCCTCGTGGCCGGCATCGGTCGGGCGCTGGGCGGCAAGCTCGCCTACCGCAAGCCGTTCGGCGACCGGCTGGTCTACCGGCGCAAGCTGGCTCGCGACTACGACGCCGCGCTGCTCGGCGCGCTGTTCGGCCTGCCCGGCCGTCCGGAGGAGGTGACGCTGGGCTTCGAGCACGCCAAGCTGCGCTACATGTACGACGACGAGGCGCGGGCGAAGCGGCTGCGCGAGCTGGTCCCGGCCGACGACGCCGGCCCGCTGCTCGTCGAGGCCGGGGCCGACCTGGCCTGCGGCGCCTCGATCGGGCTCGACGCCGTCTCGCTGGCCCGCGACCTCGACGCCCGGCTGCTGCTGGTGGCCGCCGGTTCCGAGAACCAGGTGCTGGACGAGCTGTCCTTCGCGCGTCGGCGCGTGGATTTCCAGGGCGTGGCCCTGGCCGGCGTGGTGGTCAACAAGATGCGCGACGTGGAGAACTTCCGCGGCACGCACGTCCCGGAGCTCGAGCGGCTCGGCGTCCCGGTGCTGGGCGTCCTCCCGCACCTCGAGCCGCTGACCCATCCGTCGGTGGCGTTCGTCGTCGAGCGGCTGTTCGGCAAGGTGCTGACCGGCGACGCGGCGCTGGGCCGGCCGGTCCAGAACGTGTTCATCGGCGCGATGTCCGCCGACGTGGCGTTCCGCAGCCCGCTGTTCCGCCACCCCGGCAAGCTGATCCTCACCTCCGGCGACCGCAGCGACATGGTCCTCGCCGCGCTCGAGGGCGACACCGCCTGCGTCGTGCTGACGAACAACGTCATGCCGCCGGCCAACATCGTGTCGCGCGCGGCCGAGCGCGGCGTGCCGCTGGTGCTGGTGTCCCAGGATACCTTCCAGGCCGCCAAGCAGGTCGACGACCTCGAGCCGCTGCTGACGGCGGGCGAGCCGGAGAAGCTCGAGCTGCTCGCGCGCAGCGTGGCCGAATCGGTGCGGCTCGACCGGCTGCTGCCCGGGAGCTCGCTGCCGAAGCCGCCGGAGCGCGCGTGAACGATCGCTCGCCGGGGGGAGCGGTCGCGGTCCGTCCGCGCTACGTCGCGGTGGCCGGCAACATGGGCTCCGGCAAGTCCAGCCTCGTCGAATGGCTGCGCCAGCAGTTCGACATGGTGCCGTTCTTCGAGCCCAACGAGCAGAACCCGTATCTCGCCGACTTCTACGGCAACATGAAGCGCTGGGCGCTCAACTCGCAGCTGTTCTTCCTCGTCCGTCGCTTCCGCATCCACCGCGAGATGGAACGCAGCGCGGCCCTCGACCCCCGCGCCGTGGTCCAGGACCGGACGATCTACGAGGACGCCGAGGTGTTCGCCGCGCATTTGAACCGCAGCGGCTGCATCGACGACCGCGACTGGGCGATGTACCAGGACCTGTACCGCACGCTGTGCGCCGAGATCCGCCCCCCGGACCTGATGATCTACCTGCGCTGCCCGCTCAAGACGCTGGTCAAGCGCATCGCCCAGCGCGGCCGCGAGTTCGAGAAGGCCATCCCGCGCAAGTACCTCGCCTCGCTGGAATGCCTGTACGACGAGTGGTTCGCGCGCTACGACCTGTCGCCCACCGTGGTGATCGAGACCGACCGGCTCGACTACGTCGAACGGATGTTCGATCGCCTGGAAGTGGTCGAGGCGATCCGCAAGCACCTGGGATAGGGCGTCGGCCGCGCCGCGCGGCGCCGTTCCCGCTCGGACCCCGCTCTCGGGCCCCGGTCGGGCTTGCGCGACTGGCGATTCCGTGCTTCGGTTCGCCGTCCGGCTCCGGCAACGGAACCGGGCGGCGCGGTACTGAGGGGCGGAACGGAGGGCGGACGACCATGCGCGGACTTCGGGCGAGGTTGGGGTGGGGGCTGCTGGCGCTGCTGATCGCGGGAAGCGCGGCCTGCGGTGACGACATCTCCGAGCCGGACGACGGCGGGACCGAGGATGTCCGGCCGGACGGCGACGTCGACCCCGCGGACGACGGCGGCCAGGACGTCGAGGACGACGCGGCGGACCGTCCGGAGACCGAGGGCGGGTTTCCCGGATTCTGCGACGTCGAGGGGCGCTGCGACGACGGTCTCGAGTGCACCGTCGACAGCTGCGACGAGGAGCTGGACCGCTGCAGCCATACCGCGGACCATGCGGTGTGCCAGGACGGCGTGGTCTGCAACGGCGAGGAGCAGTGCCGGCTGGGCGTGGGCTGCGGCGCGGGGGCGCGACCGGACTGCCGCGACGAGTCCCCGTGCACGATCGACAGCTGCGTCGAGGAGCGGGGCGGCTGCGTCCACGACCCGCGCGACCTCGACGGCGACACCTTCGTGACGTCGGACTACGGTTGCGGCGGCGACGACTGCGACGACGGCAACGCCGCGATCAACCCGGACGCCGAGGAGATCTGCGACGACCTCCGCGACAACGACTGCGACGGGGCCGCCGACTTCGCCGACGCGAGCTGTCGCCCGGCGAACGACTCGTGCTCCGGCGCGCTGCCGCTGACGGAGGGCGTGTCCGTCAACTCCTCGACCCGCGGCACCGTGGCGGACTACAGCCTCCCCTGCTCGTGGGACCGCACCGCGGACGTCGTGTTCCGCATCGATCTCGCCGCGACGCGCGACGTGATCGTCACCGTCCGCGCGCTGGGCGGCGGCTCGCCGTACGTCGACTTCGAGACGCGGTGCGGCGACGGCAGCAGCTCGCTGCGCTGCACGACCGGCAGCGTCGTCACCCTGCGCCGCAACTCCCTCGCGGCGGGCAGCTACTGGGTCGTCGTGCAGGGCAACTCGCTGGACTTCAGCATCGACTACACCACCGACGGACCGACGCCGATCCCGGCCAACGACGTCTGCTCCGGCGCCACGGACATCCCCGCCGCGGGCGGCCCCGTGGCCGGCTCGCTGCTCGACACCAGCAACCACTACGTTCCGGGCTGCGCCGGGGGCGGCGCCTACGCCGACGTGTTCTACCGGTTGGTGCTCAGCGAGCCGAAGAAGGTGACCCTCGATCTCGACCTGCGGATGAGCGACTGGGACGACTACAGCTACCTGGCGCTGATGGGCGCCTGCGGCGACCCGGCCACCGAGTTGGCGTGCGCCGCCGGCGACTACTGGTCCGGGACGCGGCCGACGATCGTCCGCAACTTCCTCGACGCGGGGACCTACTACGTCGCCGTCGACTCCAACGTCGAGAGCGACTTCACGCTCAACGTGCGGTTCGAGGCGCCGATCCACCCGCCGGCCAACGACCGCTGCAGCGGCGCGATCGACGTCACCGGCGGCGGCCTGTTCCTCGGCTCGGTGCTCGACACCTATCGCGACTACCCGCCGAGTTGCTCCCGGGACCTGCTGGCCGACGTGGTCTACAGCTTCACGACCACCGAGCCGCAGGACGTCACGCTCCGCGTGACGCCGCTCGGAGCGGACGCGCGCTACGTGGTGGCGCTGCGCACCGACTGTCCGGACGGCGGAACGGAGGTCGGCTGCCGCTCGGGCAACCCGGCCGAGTTGATCCGCCGGTCGCTGCCCGCCGGGACCTACTACGTCATCGTCAGCGGCGACTCCGGCGGCTCCGGCGCGCGCTTCGTGCTCGAGGCGAGCTTCGGGCCCCCGACGCCGGTGCCTCCGGGCGACACCTGCCTCGACGCCGTCGATATCTCGGCCGGCGGGCGCTTCAGCGGCACCACGCTGGCCTGCGGCGACGACTACGAGCCGAGCTGCGGTCCGGACGTGACCTACGCCGACGCGGTGTACCGGTTCCGGCTGGCCGAGCCGCGGGCGGCGTCCCTCACGCTCGGCGGTTCGACCGCGGCCGACGCCTATCTCGACCTGCGGATGGGCGCCTGCGGCGGCGGCACCGCGGCCGGCTGCACCAGCGGCCGCGCTCCGTCCCTGTACAGCCGCAACCTGCCCGCCGGCGACTACTGGGTGCTGGTCGACACGTCGTCGGAGACGGCCTTCACCCTCGACGCCGCCTTCACGGCGCCGACCAGCGCCTGCGACGGCGCCGGGACGATTACCGTCGACTACTCCTCCGGGTCCACGTTCACCGCCACGCGCACCGGCTCGACGGCCGGCGGCCCGGACGACTTCACGCCCGGCTGCATCTCGTGGAGCACGGCGCCCGACGTGGCCCACCAACTGGTCGTGCCGGTCCGCTCCGAGGTCCGGCTCACCGTGGACTTCACCGGCTTCGACGGCGCCCTGCACGTCCGCTCGATCTGCGACCTGCCGTCCACCGAGATCGGCTGCAACGACGACTGCGACACGACCGCGCGCTCGTGCATCCCCGCGTCCTGGGAGCCGGCCCTGGTGCTCGAGCCCGGCACCTACACGATCATCGTCGACGGCTACTCGAGCGGCAGCGGACCGTACACGCTGACGGTCTCCACCACCCGCCTGTAGTCCGGCCTCCCGGCGCGCCGTGGTCTCGCGGTCGGGGCGCGTCCCGGGACCGTCCGTCGCGCCGCTGGACGCCGGGAGGGCGCCGTGCAACGATCCGGGTGATGAGCGCGCACCGCCCCGCCCTGCTGGCGTTTTTCGCCGGGCTCGTCGGCTCCGCGGCCTGCGGCCTGGAGACCGGCGGTGTCGCCGGGACGGACGTCGGCGGACGCGAGGACGCCCGGTTCGAGGAGGGCGCGACGGACGCGGAGGATGCGCCGGACGACCGCGACGAGGGGTGGGCCGAGGAGTCGACTCCGGTCGATGTGGACGTGGACGCGGACGCGGACGCGGAGTTCGACGCGGAGGTCGATGGGTTCGAGGTGGCGGAGGAAGCGGATGCGGAGGACGTCGGCGAGGCCGACGTGGGGCCGGAGGTCGTCGAGGACGTCGGCCCCGGGGAGACCACCGACGTGGGACCGGAGGACGTTCCGCCGACCTGTCCGGTGGGCCTGACCCGGTGCGACGATGCCTGCGTGGACACGAGCAGCGACCCGTCGCACTGCGGGGAGTGCGGGCACGCCTGCGGAGCGCCGCCGAACGCCGTCCCGAGCTGCGTGGACGGCGCCTGCAGCTTCGCCTGCAACCCGGGTTTCGTCGCGCTGGAAGGACGGTGCGTCGCCTTCGGGGGCGCCTACCTGTTCGCCGAGTGCGGGCCGGGAGGCGTGTGCCGCAACCCGAACCCGTTCACCGGCGGCTGCAGCTGCCCGCCGGGGTTCACCACCAGCGCCGCCTTCCGGATCGTGAACGACTGCACCGAGCCGACCTACATCTGGGCCAACCTGCACTTCTGCTCGGCCCCCCGTCTCGCCGCGGGCTCCGACTGGGGCGGCGCCTATCACCGCCACGATTCGGGCACCTGCGCCGTCGGCAACCCGTACACCGGGCTCTGCGCCTGCCCGGCGGGCATGGTGCCGATCTCCTGGCGCGTGGAGACGGTGTCGTTCCGCTTCTCGTCGGTCGGGCTGTGCTGGGCCGCCGCGGCGACCGAGCTCACGTTCGCCGGCGCCTTCGAGGTGGGGGACGTCGGCTCGCCGTGTCTCGTGGTGAACCCGGAGACCGGCGGCTGCAGCTGCCCGAGCGGCGCGACGCGGGTGAACTACCGCGGCATCTTCGCGCACGGGACACCCTACGGCGACTGGGGCACCCAGATGCCGATCTGCTATCGGTGAACGGAAGAAGGGGTGAGGGATGGGCCGACGGGGTCGCGAGGTGCGGGGAGGAGCACGGGCGGCGCGAGCGACCT
>CAZMRP010000005.1:0-30769 GCA_964568275.1 uncultured Myxococcales bacterium | reverse complement strand
CGCGCCGGCCGGTCCCGCCGCCGGCCACGGCACTGCGCCCGAAACATGCGAGGCGGGTGCCGCACCGGATGCCGCCGGCCAGCGCACGCCGTTCGCGATGGGCGCACGCGAGGAGCTGTCGGGCGAGGTGACGGCCGCGGTGTTCGCCGAGTTGGAGAAGCGGGTGAGCCCGGTGCGCATCGCGATCGACCGTAGGCTGTCGAGCGGGACCGTGCGCCGTGCCGTCGAAGAGTGGCGCAGGTTGCACGGGCTCGACCTCAGCGGCCCATCGGTTCCAGCGGCGGTGGATGCTCTCCGCCGTCAGGTGCGGAAGCTCGCTGCGGCGGTGAAGGACGCCGCAGAGCGGATCGGCGAGGCGGAGGCTGCGCTGGAGGCGTTGCCCCTCCCCGACAAGCGGAAGTACGCCTGCGAGAAGTGCGGCACGACGGGGAAGATCGCGGTGACGATCGAGTGCACCGAGTGCGGCGACAAGGATCTGTACGGGTTCTTCCCGGCCGAGCAGGATGACGACCAGACGGACGGAGACGGCGCCGGCTAGGCTGTCCGGTCGAACGCTGGAGCCCGCGGTGCCGACGAGGAATAGCGCGTCGCGGCGGGCTGTTGGAGCGGGTGTCGGGAGAGCCGTGGCGGTCGAGCACCGCCGGACCAGTTCGCGCGGCTTGACCGGCATCGGGGCCGGTGATACGAGGTGAGGCATGGAGGCGGTGTGCGACCTTGGCTTGATGGGGGCACCGACGGACGTGTGCCGCACGCCATCCCTGTTCGCGTTGCTGCGCCGGGCCATTCGCCCCCTGTTGCTCTCGCCGAGGGAACGCGAGTTGATGAAGTTGATCGAGTTCGCTGCGGCAAGGCTCGGTGAGCCGTTGCTCGGCTCCACCGACCAGGCCGATCTGGACGTTCGGCTGGACGCTGCGATCGCGGATCCTGCCTTGGAGCACACGGCGGTGCTGATGCTGGGCGGGGTGACGCCGGATCTCCTGTCCGACGTGCCATCTCCTGACGAGTGGGCGGCGGATGTCGCTAGGGCCTACGGGGCCGGATGCGAGGCGAAACTGCGCGAGGGTGCGCACCTCGCGGGTGCTTCGATCGACGTCGTGCGACGACTCTTCGAGGCGGCTCGCGGCCCGGAGCCGGATGAGTCTGTCGATGTTGGTCGCCTTCGCCAGTCCATCGAGTCGATCACGTCCATCCTGCGAGACCCGTTCCTGCACCCCGAGACGACGCAGCTCGTCATCGACAGCCAGAAAGCCATTCCGTGCTTGCTCGCGGTCTACCAGGTCGCGGTCTTCCCCGGTGCCGGCCGCCAGGTGCCGGAACCGTGGCTGAAGCTAGCGATCGCCGATCGCTGGGTCGAAGGACAGCGGGCCGGGCTACGGGTACTCGCGTCTCTCCCAGGCTTGGGCGTGCCCGAGTCCGTCATTCCGTCGAGCGACCGGCTGGATCTTGTTCGGATTGCCCGAGAAGTGGACGAGGACGACGAAGCCTTCGCGGACTTCGTGCAACTCGCCCGCGACTCGGGGCAAGACGTGTTCCCCGCGGAGCCCGATTCCCGACCGGTTCGATAGTCCACGGAGCTGCGGCGCAATGACGGACGGGCCACGACGACTGGAACTCCGGTCGGTGGTCATCGCCGTGATCTCGGGGAAGGGCCGACCAGGGGTGATCGTGCACTGCACCGACGACTTCGCCGTGGTCGCGTGCGGCACGCACACGGCCCCGGATGAGAAGTCCGATCCGGGAGACCACGTCCCGGTTCCCGAGAACAGCATCTTCGGGAGGGCGCTATGCGTCGAGGGGACGACGTACTTCTACGCCCGCGACGTGAAAGGCGTCGCGTGGTCCCGCATCAAGCCCCGCCACGGAACGTGCACGCCGCAGTTGTTCGCCAAGCTCCGTCAACTCGCGGTGAAGGTCGTCAAGGCGTTTGTCCACGAGGAACCCCGAGCCGACGACCCCGCAGATCCCGCGCGTGGCGAACGCGGGTGAACGCCTCCGATCGGGCGGTCGAGGTGGCCTTCAGTAGCGGCGAACCGACCGCGCTTGGCGCCTACCACGCCTCTCTGCACCGAATGGCCGCGGATCGGAGGATGTTCCGTCTCGGCTGATCGAGGAAGCCAAGCACGAACTGGTTCTCGAACGGTCCCAGGCGCCGGACCACGTCGTGGTGGAACCAGAGGAGAAGCAACGCGACGTCTCGGGCGGCGTCGCGAAGGCAGTCGAGCAGGCCCTGGATAGCCTGGTCGTCCAGCTTGATCCGCGTCAGCGCAGGTCTGACTGTGCTGCTCGTCCCTGGCCTCCCGTGAACGTCGCGTGACAGGTCCTTCCAGACGCGGATGAGGTTGTCGAAGCGTGACGCAAATGCCCCGCGGCAGACCGCCAGTTCTCGACAGAAGCTTGTGAGGTTTTCGACGGAGACGTGGTATCCGGCGCGGGTCGTCAGGAATCGGAATTCTGCCGGGTGGGCGCTGAAGTAGATGTGGGCGAATGCGGCTTCGACGGCGCTTCGGAGGTAGAAACGCGCCGCCCGCTCGTCGCCCCTGCCGGTGGAGTGCAAGACGCCCACCGCATCCGATGCCGCCATCGTAAGGTAATCCCGCGCGTGGGCCGCTCGTGCCCGCGGAATGCGTCGGCGAAGCAGAAGCAGCAGGAACGCGAACCGGTGAGCGAACTCGACAAACCGCCGTGCGGTCCGCGACCCGGGAAACGACCGGGACCCCGTCGCACGAAGGAGCGACCACACCGCATCGGCGTCTCGCTCGACCTCCTGCTCGATCCGGTTTCGGATGCGCGGGCCCAACTAGAGCCCTTGGATGACCCGAGTCCAACCGGCAACGAAGTCGGTGGGCTTCCGGTCCTGCGTCAACTCGCGGAGCTTGGCCAACACGTCTTGCCGAGCCGCGGGCTGTGCCGCGAGAAACGCGCCGAGAACCCGGTTGATCAGTTTCGTGCGCCCCTCCTTCGATCGCTGTTCTACCGCGAGGAACGGCCGAGCGAATCGCACGATGTCGGCGTTTGAGGGAAAGACTTCCTTGGATGCGAGCGCACCGCGAACGAGCCGGACCGCCGCATCCTTCGTGGCGCCGCGTGGGGCCGACCGGGTCCCCGGCTCATCCGCGCGCACCGCGAGAAGCGCGGCGGCGACATCTCCAACCGGCGCCATTGCGCGACGGCCTGCGCGCTCCCGAATGGCCCTTAGCTCGGCTGGGACGTAGGCCGCAGCAAGGTCGAACACCTGGGAAACGAAGCTCAGGAACTTGGAATCGATCGCGTTGCTCATGGCTGCTGAATCCTGGTCTCGAACTCATCGCACACCTCGGCCAACCGAGGAGAGAACGAGGCGCGCGTCTTCGGGAACAGTTGCGGGGGAAGGTTGGCACCGACCGCCTCGGCGACTCCGGTCGTTTGAGGAAGAACGGCGGTGAACACCTGCCCGCCGCGATCGCGTCGGATGTCTGCCACCGCACCGTTCATCGCAGGCGTGCGGCGAACCAGGGAGAGCACGACGCCAAGCAGCCGCGCCGTGTGGCCGGTGCGAGCGTGGTACCGTTGGATCATCCGCTCCAGCAGGGGCACGCCGAGGATGGACAGCGGATCAGGCTTGAGCGGCACCAAGTACGCATCCGAAGCAAGGTACGCGCTGAGGCTGTACAGGGATGCCGTGGGCGGGCAATCGATCAGGATGTAGTCGTAGACCTGCCGTGCGGGCGCGAGAAACAGGTTCAAGGCGTTCTCGGTTCCCAGCGGCGGTGAGTCGAGGTCGATCAGGTCCAAAATCGACGGGACCAGATCCAAGGTGGTCCGGTCGTGTCGGATCGGCACGACGGCATTCCTCAGGCTCGCCGTCGCCGGCGCCCCTTGCCGCTGTCGTCCTGCGACCGAAGGGGTCCCCCGTGGCGGTTGAAACACGTCGAGGACCGTTCGCTTCCTGGCATCGCCGATCCAGGCCAGGTAGTCGTCGATCTTCATCAACCACTGGGTGGCGTTGAACTGCGGATCGGTGTCGACCAGCAGGACCTTCTTGCCGCGCTCGGCAAGACGCCAAGCTAGGCCGACCGCAAGGGTGGTCTTCCCGACGCCCCCCTTCATGTTGATGAGAGCGACGACGCGCCCGGTGGTGCTCCGTGCGGCTGGCCCTTGTGCGTTGGCCCTAGGCATGCGTCTTCCCTCCGCGACCCGAGAATCGCGCCCGGCGCGAGCGCAGGTCAAGGACGAACTGCCGACCCGCCTCCCGGACCAAACGATGCGGCGATCCGCGAGGGCAACGCCATCGTGTTTCTGGCGCGCAAGGGCGCCTGCCCGCGCGGTTCGTCCACGTAGCGCTGTTGGCCTTGAGCAGCATCTTTACGGAAGTTCGCTGGTCGACTTCACCAGCTTGAAGTCGACGCCGAGGGCGCCGGCGAAGTGGCGCCGGCCGCACTCCACCTTGCGGCGCTCCTCGACGGGTAGCTCGGACATGCGGGTCGCATCCTTCGTCTCCCGCACGAGGTACAGCAACTCCTTGCCGGTGGGCTTCCCGTGCTCGTCGCGCTCCTCCATCACGATCGCCCAGTCCGGGTTGTACTCGCCGACCGGGGTCGGCACGCGGAACCATCCCGGCAGCTTCACGTACAGCTTCACGTCAGGGCGGGCCTCCAGCCCGGCGACGAAGTCACGCTCGACCTTCGACTCGCACGGCACGTGGTCGTAGATCGACAGCTCCGCCGGCACGAGGTACTCCTCCCAGCTCTCGATCTCGGCCTGGAGCAGCTTCATGTCGTACCACTCGCCGTTCTTCTCGTACTTGATCCCCTCGACCAGGTGGTGAGCCAGCCGGTCCTTCAGGATCCGCACCGCCGTCGCTGCGAACTCGTGCGGGTTGGCGGCGACCCCGCGCCCGCTCGTGCGCCGCACGACTTCGAGCAGGCTGGCGCGTGCAACCCGCATGGCCGGCGTGGTGTGCTCCATGAGGTGCTCCAACGTGTCGAGCAGGTTGCCCGTCGTCGCCCGGGTGACGGGTAGCTCCTTCACCGCGCGCTCGGCCGCGACCTGCCGCGCCTCCAGCTCGTCCTCCTCGCCCACGACGACCTCCGCCTTCGCGACGCGAACCTCGGGCGGCCGGATGTCGTCGCGGTCCAGCGCCGCCGCAACCTCGGCGACGACCTTCGCGGAGTCGATCTCCACGGAGTAGCGGGTCTTGTGCTTGATCCGTTCCCACAGCTCGCGGAACTCCGGGCGCAGGACGTACTCCTTGCGCAGCACGCTCTTGCGCCGACGCCGTGCGTCCGGAGGTGGGGGCGGCACGCCTTCGGCACCGAACTCGGCGGCGATCTCGGATTGCAGACCGGCGACGTACCGCTCGTAGCTCTCCGATGCCACGACGGTCAGGACGTTGATCTGCTCCTCCGGGATCCGGGCACCTGTCTGGTCGACCGCGAGGCGGACGCCCCGGCCGACTTCCTGCCGCTTGCGCATCTCCGAGGCGGTCTGGCGGAGGGTGCAGATCTGGAAGACGTTCGGGTTGTCCCAGCCCCAACTGAGCGCGCTATGGGAGAAGATGAAGGCGACGGGCTCCTCGAACGAGAGGAGGCGTTCCTTATCCCGCATGATCAGGTCGTAGGCGGCTTCGTCCTCGCGCGTCTTGCCGGAGACCGACTCCACGAACTCGACGGCGCCGCCCTTCCGCCGCTTCTCGGCGAAGTAGGCCGCCCGAACGGTCGCGGCCGGCTTGTCCTTCCAGTCCGAACGGCCCGCCTTCAGCTCGTCGAACAGCCGGTCGAAGATCACGCGCACGATGCCGTCGTCGTCGGCGTAGCTGGCCACGCGGTCGATGAAGAAGAGGGTCAGAACCTTGATGCCACGAGGCCGCAGGCGATCCTGCTTCCGGAAGTGCTCTTCGATCGCGTACCGGATCTGCGTCTCGAAGATGGCGTCCCGGTCGGCGCCGCGCGCGTCGCCCAGGCGAAGCTCGACCTGGTTGGAGAAGCGGACGAAGCCGGCGGCCCGGTTGATCTCGTCGACCCTGAACGCGCGGTACTCGGGCCGGCCGGACTTCTCCTCCAACGAGTCGCCCGGCCGCACCGTCACCAAGGTCTCCTTCACCGTGCCGTTCTTCATCAACTTGTGCAAGGCAAGGCGCGCCGTGACCGTGTGCTTCACTGCATCGATGCGGTCGAGCCGCAGGAAGACCTGGTTGGCGTCCTCCGGCCGGACGACGGAGGCGACCTCGATGCGCTTCACCAGGCCGCGGCGGTAGGCATCGAACGGCGTCAGTCGGTGTACCAGGTTATACGGGTCGCGGTGGGTCGCGCTGTACCGAAGCGCGAGCAGCGGATCCAGGGACGCGAGTGCGCGCACGCGCAGCTCGCTCTCCATGTTCTGCGGCTCGTCGAGGATGAGGACGGGGCGCGTCGCCTGGAGCAGCCGCAGCGGCGGTTCCCCGCCCGGCAAGCGATCGGTTACCTGTCGGATGACGTTGGTCGCCTTGTTGAAAGAGTCGATCGTCATCACGAGCAGCTCGACGCTGTCCGACAGCGCGAACTGGCGGACCTCGGCGAGGCTCTCCGACCGGTAGAGGCAGTAGCGGTAGGGCAGGTTCGCGTAGAGTTCGTGTAGGTGCTTCGCGGTCACGTCGAGGGTCTTCTTCACGCCCTCGCGGATCGCGACCGACGGCACCACGATGATGAACTTCCGAAGTCCGTATAGCCGGAAGAGGTCGAGCGCGGTTCGGATGTAGACGTAGGTCTTGCCGGTGCCCGTCTCCATCTCGACCGAAAAGTTGCCGAACCGGGCGTGCCACGTCCCTGACGCGGACTCGATCGGTTCCTCGATCAGCCTCAGCCCGTCGTCCGGCGCGATCCCGTTTCGGGCCTGGACTTCGTGCACGTTCGCGAGCAGAGCGGCATCATCGAGATCCAGCCGGTTGCAGACGGCGGCAAAGCCAGCCTGGAGCGCGAACCCCCCGTCGGCCGCGATACGGGGTTGACCCCGCAGCAAGGCGGTCACCGCCTCGATCGCCCGGAGCTGGAATTCCTGGTTGGCCTCGAAGCGGAACTCCATCGCCATCGCTTCTGCCTCAGATCGTCTTCAGGCGGCACTGAAGGGAGAGGTTCAGCGCCAGGTTGTCGTCGAGGGCGACGGCGCGGCAGATGAAGAGGTCGTCGCGTTGGAGGTCGAGGCCGCGAGGCGTCGCCGCCTTGATCCGATCGTCGAGGCAGATCCGGAAGCTCTGCCCCCGGTCCGGGTCGCTGACGCGGAAGACCGTGTTGGTCTTGCAGTCGGCGAGTTGCTCCACCTTCGAGTTGAGGCCGAAGCCGGCCTCCTTGATCGCCATCTCCCAGATCACCGTCTCGGGCCTCCAGCCCGGTTCGAGCGGGTCGAGGTGCATCTCCAACTGATGCACGAGCGCGTCGTGCCCCTCTTCCGCCGGCGGAGTCCAGGGCCGGATGGGCGACGGCGTGAGCTTGAAGACGCGGAAACCGAGGTCCTCGGGCGCGGCGGCGCGCGGAAGGGCCTGTTGACCGCTGGCGGCGTCCGTCATGCGTCGGATGACGCGCCGGATGCGCTCCTTGCCGATCTCGGCGATCGTCGCGAGGCCAGCCTTGCGCGCCTCGGAGTTGGCAGGCACGGGCTCCGGGACTTGTACAAGGAGGACTTGCCGCTTGCCGCCGTCTTCCCGGTTCAGTTCGAGCACTGCCTGCGCCGTCGTGCACGAACCGGCGAAGAAGTCGAGGATGATCGCGTCAGGGCAGGTCGCGATCATGAGCAGCCGCTTCACGAGCTGGGTTGGCTTGGGCGACTCAAATGGTAGGCCGTCGGGAAACAGATCCCGCAGCTCCATCGTGGCGTTGCGATTGGACCCCGCGAAGCGGTAGTCCCACCAACTCACCGGAACCACCCCAGCCTGAACCTCCGACAGGAATCGCTTCACGAACGGCATGTCGGCGTCGCCATCCTTGCCCCACCAAATGCGGCCACCGGCTGCGAGCTTCGCGTAGGTCTCCCGCGAGACCCGCCAACTCGTGCCGGAGGGTGGTCTGCATTCCCGACCCTGCGGATTCGGAATTGGGTAGGTGTCGCGATCGGAATGGCGGGGCGCCGTCAGCGCTCCGCGCGTCCACGGACCTCGCGGATCGTTGTCCGGATTGCGGTAGATCGCTTTCTGCTTTTCGGTGCGCGGAAGCAGCAGCCGTTCGAACGCGGGACTGCGAACGTACGCCAGGAGGTACTCGTGCGTGACGGAGAATCCCCGCGCGTCGGCCGCCGGCGTGTCCCGACGCTGCCAGGCAATCGTGGTGTAGTAGTTCTCCTCGCCGAACACCTCGTTCATCACGAGGCGCAGGTCGTGCACTTCGTGGTCATCGATGCTAACGAAAATCACGCCATCGTCGCGCAGTAGCTGCCGCGCTACCACGAGGCGCGGGTACATCATAGACAGCCACCGGGAATGGTAGCGGCCGTCCGTTTCAGGGTTCGTCGTGAGCAAGTTGCCTGCGTCGTCCTTCTGGCCCGTTAGGCGCAGGTACGGTTCAAGCGGGTCGGCGTAGTCGTCAGGGTAGATGAAATCCTGGCCGGTGTTGTACGGGGGGTCGATGTAGATCATTTTCACGCGGCCGAAGTAGCTCCGGTACAGGAGCTTGAGCGCTTCCAGGTTGTCGCCTTCGATGAACACGTTCGAGGTCGTGCCCCACTCCTGCGACTCGGCAGGTGCGGGCACGAGCGTCGCGCGACTTGGAGCTTGCAGCAGACCGATGGCGTTCCGCTTGCCCGCCCACGTCAGCCTGTAGCTCTCACCCCGCTCGTCCGCCTTTTCACCCAGCATCGCCCGCAGAGTGTCCCAGTCGACGCGCCCTTCCCGTACCGCTGGCGGCAGCGCGCGCCCCAGGGTAGCGACATTCTCTGCGACGAGGTCCGGCGACGAGGTTGCGACCGGCTCTCCCTTCCTCTTTGGCTTGCTCATGGAATCGTCTCCTCAGGGTGACGGGAGTACCGCCGGTGGCAAGAACCTGACGTCGACCGGGATCTCACAGTGGCGTGGCTCCGTCCAGTGCGTCGTGACATCGCTATCCGCCAGGCCGAGGACGCGCATGATGCGCTTCGCGAGCCTGACCTTGAGTTGCAGGCGGACCCAGCGTGCCTCGCCGTCGCGGAAGCGGCGCCAGTACCGTCGAAGGCACCTTGCGTTCCCGCACCAGAAGTAGAGTTCGTCTGGCGCCTCGAAGTCCCGCACGGCCGGACCCGTCACAACGGCCCCGCAGCCGCAGCAGTGCCCGTGCTCGTCGGGCATGCCGTCCGCACCGCAGCGAAGGGCGCACCGGTGCGGTCGCGGTGCGGCTATCCCCGGGACTCGTAGGACCATCGTGTCAGCCTCGGAGCCGTCGAGCATCCAGTTGGGCAGGGCGCTGCGCTCCAGTTCGAGCCGATCGCCCTCCGCGACAAGGCGCTCTCGGCCGTTGGGTGCGACGGGCGGTACCGAAATCGTGTCCGCGAGTCTAGCCAGCGACTGCTTGATCGCGCTGCGGGTCGACGGCACCCGACGCATCACCGCCAGGAAGAGACGAGCGCGTTCCTTCTCGGCCTGGACGAACGACGCGCGCTCGTCCGGGGTCGGTGCATCCGCAGTAAGCGGCTCGCGGTCTTGCTCCGACTGCCAGACCTGATCGAAGTCGGAGGGAGGTGGGTCGGCATCGTCGAGTTCCTGCTCCGCGACACGGTCGGCCCGGGCCGTCCCGTGAAGGACCCGCCAGGCGGCCCGCGCGGCGATCTCCCACCACCGCCGGCGAACACCCTGGCGATTCGTGCGACGCCAGGTCTCCAGGCAGGCCCGGCCGTGCAGCCCGCCGACGACGCGGCCATCGAGCTCAAAGGCGGCCACGCAGATGGACGCGTCGTGGAAGCCTGAACCGCAGGCGCGCAAGAGGAGGAAGTCCCGGGCGAGCACGAAGGGCTTGCCAGTCGGCGGGCGGCCTGACGCGGGTGCTCGCGCCTCGGGGACGGCGCCGAGCGGGAACAGCTTCATCTCCCACCGGAGGTTACGGAACCGCGGCCCGCCGTCGCACGCCGTTTCGCTGTAGCCCACGACCAGCGGCTGAAGGTACACGTTGCCAAGACTATCCGCCCGGAAGGCATCCGGACGCCTCGGGAGAACCGCGGCGATCTCTCGGATCCGCTTCTCCAAGTCCTCTCGGTCTGTTCCGTCCCCTCGGCCCGACAAATGTCACCTCGAAAGCGGCCCCGTCACGCTTGGTCAGATGCCCGATCGTGGCGGGAGGTGATGAACATGGACGAGAAGCTACCACAGGCGTCCCGACTCTTCACCCTTGACCAGGTCGCAGCGCGGCTTGGCATGTCGGCCCAGACGGTCTGGCGCTGGGTCGCCCGCGGACGCCTGCCAGCCGTTCGACTCGGCGCACGATCCGTTCGCATCCGGCAGGAGGATCTCGACGAGTTCGTCCGGGAGCGTACCGACGCCCAAGGGCGTACGCACAACGCCTCTGCCACCGGCAACGGAGCCGACGGGGCCGGCCGGGAGGGGGGGAAGCCATGACCGCGCGGGCCACGACCTGGGAGGCCGCCGCCGAGTACGTGCGGCACGGATGGTCCGTGATCCCCGTCTGCGCGCGCTTGCCCCACGGCCGAGGATGCACGCACGGCGATCAGACCTGCCGCAGTCCGGGCAAGACGCCGCTGGTACGCTGGGCCGAATTCTGCTCCCGACCGCCGACGGAAGACCAGATGCGCGCCTGGGCCGGACGTTGGCCGGGCGCCAACATCGCGATCATCACCGGCGACGTGTCCGGTGGCCTGCTCGTCCTCGACGCCGACGACGCCCAAGCGGTCGAGGCCGTGCAACAGCTTGCGCCGGATGCGGCGTACATCCCAACCGTCCGAACACCACGCGGCGGGACGCACGTCTACTTCCGTTCGCCGCCCGGGCTGCGCATCGGAAACGCCGTCCGCACCGGCGGCCTGAAGCTCGACGTGCGGAGCGAGCGCGGCTACGTCGTCGCACCGCCGAGCTCGGGCTACTCCTGGGTCACCCCGCCGAGCGATGACGAGGGCCTCGCGGAGCTCGGCGGCGAGTTGCTGGCGTTGCTCAGGGACGCCGGCCGCAGCGCGGCCCCTGCGGCGCCGCCCGGCGGCGGAAGCGGCCCCGTCCGCGCGCCGAAGGTCGAGCAGGGTGGCCGCAACGATTGGCTGCACCGCTTCGGAATCAAGCTGCTCGGCGTCGGCGTCCATCCGGAGGAGGTTCGAGACGTGCTCATCGCGATCAACGCCCACCGGTGTCAGCCGCCACTCGATCGTCGCGAGGTCGACGGCGTCGCCCGCCAAGTCGCCGGATCGCGGGCGGCGGATGCAGCGCGGCATCCCTCCCCTGCCGGCTCCACCACCTCGGCGCGTCCGCTGCGCGTCGTGCACTACACCCAGCTCCCCGACCTCGACGAGTGCCGCTGGCTCGTGCGGAACCTGTGGACCGAGGGAGGGATCGGCTTCATCCTCGGCGACCCGAAGACGAACAAGAGCACCCTCCTGCTCGACATGGCGCTCGCCGTAGCCTCCGGCACGCAGCTCCTCGGCTGCGACGTCGATCGCCCCGGTCCCGTGCTCCTGCTCGCCGCCGAGGACCGGCCCGGCCTCGTCAAGCAGCGGCTCGACCGGCTCGGCCGCGCTCGGGGCCTGTCGCGGGATGACGTGCAGTTGCGGGTCATCGACGAGCGCGGAGTGAAGCTCGACTCGCACGCAGACCGGGAACGGCTGCGCGATGTCGTCCGGCAACACCAGCCCCGGCTGCTGGGCCTCGACCCGCTCCGCCGACTCACCGGAGAGGATGAGAACGACTCGCGAGCGATGGCCGACCTGGGGAGCTTCCTGCTCGACTTGGCGCGCGAGACGAAGTGCGCGATCACGATCGTGCACCACCTGCGCAAAGCGTCCGCCGAGCGGCGTGAGAATCTGACCGCGCGGATCCGTGGCAGCAGCGACCTGTTCGCCCTGGGCGAGTGCTACCTGTTCGTCCAATCGCGCGGACCGGGCGAACGCCGACTCACCGTCACGCTCAAGGAGCAGGTGGACCCGCCACCGATCCTGTTCCGCATCGCGGGCAGCGAAGACGATCCGGACAACTCCGATCTCCGGCTGACGGTCGTTGAGCGCGCTGCGAACGCGCCGGCCAGCAGCGCCGAGCTGCCGGACGAGATGGTGCGCGTCCGGCTCTTGAAGATCCTCACCGAGAGGGGGCCGCTCGGTGCGCTGGAACTCCGCGATGCCGTGGGTGGTCGCGCGAAGGTCGTCGAGCAAGTCCGGAATCAACTCGTGCAGGCCGGTGTGATCGTTCGCTTTCGGGTCGGCCGCCGGCTCCTGCATGGCCTTCCTGGTCACGACGGGATGCCCCCCGCCGGATCGAACTTGTCCCTTGTCCCGTCCCCAATTAGGGACGGGACTGGGACAGGCAAGAGCGAGGTGCCTCGACCTTGTGCCTCTGGAGCCGAGGCGGCGCCCCCTGTCGACTCCGCCGACCAGGGTGGCGGAGGCGCGTCGTGAGAGCCGGTCTGTACGCGCGCGTCAGCACGTCGGACCAGCGGCCGGACGCGCAGCTCGACGTGTTGCGCGCTCACGCCGGCGCGCGAGGCTGGACCGTCGCCGGCGAGTTCGTCGACCACGGCATCAGCGGCGCACGCCAGCGGCGGCCGGCGCTCGACACGATCATGGCGGCCGCACGCCGCCGCGAGATCGACATCGTCGCCGTCGCAGCGTTCGACCGGTTCGCGCGGTCCGTGCCGCACCTGCTTGCCGCGTTGGAGGAGTTCCGCGCGCTCGGCGTCGAGTTCGTGTCCCTGCGCGAGCAGATCGACACGGCCACGCCGCTCGGCCGAATGGTGTTCACGCTCGTCGCCGCCGTCGCCGAGTTGGAGCGCGAGCTGATCCGCGAACGCGTCCGGGCCGGCATCGCCGCGGCCCGAAAGCGCGGGCAGCACATCGGCCGACCTCGACGGTTCGTCGACATCGTGCGCGCGCGGCACCTCATGGAGCACGGCAAGAGCCTGCGGCGCACGGCTCGGGTAATCGGGGTGTCGCCCTCCGTGCTGAGCCGAGCCCTACGCACAAGGGCTTCCGCAGCCAGCGAGGACGAATGGGCGCAGGAGGCACCGGACGGCCAGCCCGGTGGGGAAGCCCGTGCCACAACGCAACGGGCGCATTCTGGAGCGGCCGTCTTCGCAAGCTCCGGCGCACACGGTGTCGACCGTGTGCCCGGCCCGCTGCCGCCGGGTGTTCCCGAAACCCCCGAGACCGGCACCTCCGTCGACCCGCAGAACCCCACGGATCCGCACCCCCCGGATCGCCCGTGCCGGAAGGAGTAGGTTCTTGAACGGTCGCGTGCCGCCCCTCCGACACCTCCCGCCGCCGCGCGATGGACGAGCAGCGCAGCCGGCGGCCCCGTCGTTGCCGGTGCGGAGCCAGCGTGCGTCGCGTGACGAGGAGAACGATCGCCATGCCAGAGAAGATGTTGACGCCGGACGAGGTCGCCGACTGGCTCGGGATCTCGCGCTCGACCGTGTACGCGCAGCACGCGCTCGGGAAGCTGCCGGCGCTGCGCGTCGGGGGTCAGTTGCGTTTCGACCCCGACGAGGTACGCTCTTCCCTGCGCGAGCAGCGCGAGGTCACGCGGGGAGGTACCCGCGATGACCGTGCGCTACCGACAGGAGCGCGGAGCTTGGTACGTCGACGTTGTCGTCAACCACCTGGACGGTCGGAAGGAGCGGATCCGCGCCCGCTCGCCGATCAACCTGAAACGGGCGGCAGAGGAGCACGAGCGGAAGCTGATCGCAGCGGCGCTGGAGCGCGCTGCGAAGCCCCCGGCGCCGCCGGAAAGGAGGGTGAGGGAGTTTGCGGAGGAGTTCATCACGACGTACGCCTCCGTGAACAACAAGCCGTCGGAGGTCGCAGCGAAGAAGACGAACCTCCGGATCCACATCCTGCCGGTGTTCGGTGACCTGATGCTGTCCGAGGTGACGGCCGTGCGGATCGACCAGCTCAAGGCGGAGAAGCTCGCCGCCGGGCTCTCGCGGAAGCGGGTGAACAACATCCTCGCCACGCTCCATCGCATGCTCGTCGTCGCGCACAAGTGGGGCGCCCTGGCCGTGGTGCCGCAAGCCGGCCTGCTCCAGCTCCCGCCGTCGACGTACGATTTCCTCACCTTCGAGGAAGCCGATCGGCTGCTCGTCGCGGCGGACGTCGACTGGCGGACCGCTATCCTCGCGGGCCTGCGGACGGGCATGCGGCTCGGCGAGTTGCGCGCGCTGCGGTGGGAAGACGTCGACCTGCCGGGCGGCAAGATCCTGGTGCGGCAGTCCGCGTGGAAGGACCAAGTCGGAAGCCCGAAGACGAACCGCACGCGGACGATCCCGACCTCGGCGGCCCTGCTCGACGCGCTCAACGCGCATCGTCACCTGCGCGGGCCGCTCGTGTTCTGCCAGCCCGACGGCGCCATGCTCACGAAGGAGCAGATGAAGCACCCGCTCTGGCGCGCGTGCCGGCGGGTGCAGCTCCGCCGGATCGGCTGGCACGTGCTTCGTCACAGCTTCGCGTCCCACCTCGTCATGCGCGGCGTCCCGCTCAAGGTCGTGCAGGAGTACCTCGGGCACACCACGATCCAGATGACGATGCGGTACGCGCACCTCGCCCCCGAGGTCGGACGGCAGGCAGTGGACTTGCTCGACGGCGGCGCCGCGGAACCGGGCGCCATGGCACCAGCATGGCACCAGACCGATGGCAAGGCGGTCAACTAGATGGAACGACTGGCTTTCGCAGTGGAGGCGCCGGGAGTCGAACCAGCCTTGGAGGGTGCGGAGAAACTTGAAGCGAGACGCGACCTTGGCCCGCACCCCTCCGAGATCACCGGCGAACCTCCCTCCCACCTCGTTCCGCCTCGTCCCGTCCAGTTCCGTCCAGCGGTGCAGAGTTACGGCAACCTGACGGCAACGGATTTCGGACCACGTCGGTCAACGGGGTCGGCATCCTCGGTGCCATCTTGGCTGTCGCGGATCATGTTCGTGAAGAACCCCACCGGGTCCTTTACGGTGGTGAACCCGGCCGGCGCGGGTGGGATCGTCGCCGCTGTCCACGAGTTGCTCGTGCCGCTACCGCTGGAGGTGGTGGCGTAGGGAGCGCCCGCCGGGCGCCGAGGTCGCCCGGCGCGACGGTGGTTGCCTAATCTACCTGGTCGATCTCGCCTCCCGGTCCCGTCGTACTCCCTGGAGGAACGTGCGAAACGCCGGATGGACTTCCCACGTCGCGGCCTGGAGTTCGTTCCAGCGTGATCGTTGAACGAGCAACGGGTCGTCGCGGAAGTTGACGTGCCGGAAGTTCCGCGGTTCTCGCCGGTCAGGGACCCACGGGTTGATGAACCCTGCCTCGTGCAGGGCTGAGAGCAACAGTAGGGCGTCGTCATCGTCGTTCGGTCGAATGACGTGGCCACGAACCATCAGGCTGAATCCCGACGGCACCCGCTTCAGGTGCTCACGTAGAGTCTCGAAATCCAGTTTGAAGTTCAGCGTGGCGAAGGTCCGCACGACGTCACGCATCACGCTGCAGTCGCCCGCGGTCTCCACCGCCAGATCGTCGACCCGCTCGCGGGAGTACTCGTGCATCGCGCCCTCCGCATCGTCGGAGGTCATCAGCGCATGACCGCTCGACTTCGCGGCGGCGATCATGAGCGCGACAAGTCGGACAAGGTCACGGGGGCGCTCTCGCGCCGACTTGAGGAGGAACGCCCTCCACGTTCGTTCGTCGGTGCTGGTCGGCAACCGCATCACGTCCGAGTCGAAAAACGGTGACATCAGCACATCGCTGGTGCCTCCCGCACCAGTCTTCGAGGGTGTGCCGCGGCCACCCCCCAGTAGTTGGCCAGCGGCCTCCACGCGGCGCAGGAAAATGCGCCACAGGTAGTCGTCGTCGGCGCGGAGTCCGACAACAAGCGGTCGGAAATGGTCGACTTGATCCCGCTGGCCGTGTTCGTCCCGCTGTAGGCGAGCCCATACCTCCGAGCGAAGGCTCACGATGAAGCGGAGTTCCGGGCACTCCTGCGTGATCTTGCGTGCGGCGAGAAGCAGCCCCCAGATGCGGTTGAACTGGGTCGGGTCGTCTGGTGAGGCGATTTGGTCAGTATCGTCGATCGCGACGATCATGACCGAGGCCGTCGCCATCAGTTGGTTCCGGACGGCGACCGCGAGCGAGTCCGCGGCCGTCTGGCTGCCGAAAGCGCGGGCCAGCGCGTCGCCGTCGATGTCGACGATGGGCTTGGCCACGACGCAGAGCACGTCCCGAATCCTCCCGATGAGGTCCTTCTTCTTGCCGCTTCGGACGGCCTCCTCGTACAGCGTCGCCTTGTCGCCTTTCAGGAACCCCGAGAGGTCCCTTCCGATTCGTGTCGCTATCGCGGAAACCAGGCATCGGTTCAGCTGGCGCTTGATCGTGCCCACGTCACCAGCGGGCTTGAGCTCGCCCACCTCGAGATCGTCAGGCCGCAGAAGGAGGGCCGGCACACCCTGAGCGATTGACTGCCGCTGGAGGTGGTCGAGCACTGCGGTCTTCCCGATGCCCTTGTTGCCAACCATGAGCCGTGGGCTGCCCGGGGGTGCCGACAGAACATCTGCAAGTTGCCTCGGCAGGATGAAGACCTTGTCGAGGATGTGGTGCTCGCCCTCGGCCGTTCCGGTCGGGAAGAAGGTGGCCAGCACGTCCAGTGCCGTCATGATCGTCACCTCGGCCTCGCGACTGCGGCGACTGGATGCTGCGGCTCGCCATCGTCCATCGCGCCGGCAGGTCATCGTATCGCCTGACCGAGGATGGGTCAAAGCCGCTCGAAACGCCTATCCTGCGTGTCCCGTCGGCCGCAACGCGGTGCGGTCCTGGGGTTACCCGATGCGACCGTTGACGCCCTCGTCGCCGTGGTGGCACGCTCGGCCCCGTGATCAGATCCCCGTTCGAGGAGCCAGCACGGTGTGTTCGGAGTTGCCGTCGGGATCGCCGAACGACCGGTCGCCCTCGACGTTCCGTCATCTTACGAGGTGTCCGATCAACGCCAAGGACCAGTTGAAGGCGATCGTCGCGTGGTACTTCGACCACGTCTACGGTCGGTGGGAGGGGTCCGGGGTACTCCCGTACTACTGCGACCGTTCACGGGTCGGGAGCTTCGCGATCAGCCCTGGGGCTCTCGCGGCCGGGCGGCCCTCCAGCCTCTTTCGGCTCTTCGTCATGATGGCCCTCTACCAAGCTCGCCGGGACGTGCTGGTCATGGCACTTCAACGTCGGCTCCCAGGAGCCGTCGTCGAGGATCTGACCTCGCCTTCGCGATTGCGCCGACTGGTTCTGGCCTGCCCGTGCCGAGAAACCGAGTCCGCCTCACGGTTCGATTCCGGGTGCGTCCTTCGCAAGCGTCAGCGCGGTGTCTCCTGCGATCCGCACCCCCGGCTGACCTGCCACGTCAAGCAGGCATCGATCGCGCTCCGCCGGACGGCCGACATGGGCAAGCTGCCCACCTCCGCGTGGCTGCACCTCGTCCGCGAGCGCGGGCTGGCACGCGGCTACCGCTCCGTCTTGTCCGCCGAGCTCGACCCGTTCGCCAGGGCCGACAAGCTGGTCAACATCCTCATGCACGTCTACCGGGTCGGTCGGAAGCTCGCCACCATGTACGTGAGCGCACTGTCGACGCCAGCCCTCGCCCCGGGGCTGACCCCGTGGTTCCCCGCCGTTGATGGCGCCAGGCTCGTTGTCGTGGACACGAACGTTGCCCAGATGATCGACCTGCTGGCGCATCAGCCCGGCTTCACCACCTACGACCAGCGAGCCCGCTGGATCGCCGCGGCGGCCGACGAAGTCGACCTACGGCGATTCCGTGGTGATCTTCCTCGTCGCTCTCCGCGACTCGTTCAGCAGGCGCTGTACTCGTTTCGCTCGAAGTCCAACCGGACCGCAACCGTCGGCCGGTGCTCGTCGCGGTCGAAATGCGAGAGGTGTCCGCTTCGCGGTTGCCCCTACCGCCCCCCGTGAACCGGCGAGCATCTCGATGGTCGAGGGGAAATGACGTCGCGCCGCACGGGTGATCGAGGTGGCGAGACGAGATCGCCCAGATTTCGGAGGGCGGCCCACCAAGAGGTCGGACCCGGGGCCGCTCACCATCCCCACATCGTGGTGCCGCGCTTGCGCCGGCTCATCTCCTCGGCCTTCGAGCGGAGGATGGCAGCCAGAGATCCTGGGCTCGTCCTCACCTTCGCGAAGTCCGTCGAGTTGAGGAGGAAGATCGTGACCGGCGAGTTATTCATGATCTCGTTGGCGAACCGCTGTGCGTCGAGGGTGAAGTGGCAGTTCGCGATGATCAGGATGTGCGTTGCCTTCGTGACCGGGAGTAGTCCGACCTCCTTCGCCACATCTTCGAGATCGACGGCACTGGTAGGCGTGTTCTTGCACTGGACCTGCCAGCGGGTCGGGGAGTTTCCGAAGAGCCCCGTCATGACGACATCGACCTCGGCGTAGCCGGTCGAGTCCTTCGCCCGCTTCCGCCAGCCGACGAAGCGGAAGCCCATCAGCCGCATGATGTGGATGGCGTATGCCTCAAGGGCCTTCCCCTTCGCCGCCCTGTCCGTCGAGGACATCGCGGCGTAGATGCTGGCCGGGGCGGCCTGGTAGTACGCGGAGAGGACCGCGTCCAACTCCTTGACGGCATCGGACAGGAAGGGGTCCAGAACCTCCTTGCGGAACTTCGCCGTCGTCCACAGCTTGGCCGCCTTTCCGCCGGCTGTGCCCTTGCTTTCGTAGTCGAGCAGCCCAAGAGACTTGAGGTCCGCCAGAACCCTCTTCGGCAGGGAGTCGCGGGGGATGCGGCGGCAGAGGATCTGCTCTGCCATCTCGCGTACGTCGGATGCCGAGCACTTGCCGGGAGGGTCAATCCGACAGAGCGCCAACAGGAAGGACTGCTGCTCGGGGTCCAGCCCGACGAGAGCTGCGATCTCGGCCCGGCTCAGGCCGATGATCTGCTCCAGCTTGACGGAATCGATGTCCCAACCGGCGAGGAACACGCCGGCCTTCTCGAGCCACATCCGCATCGTGTTGATCGCGGTGTTGTGGATCGTGACCGTGAAACCTTGATCCGTGAGGTACTCCGCGAGCGTGTCCCCGGTGATCCTGCGGCCCTCATCCCGCATCTGCTGAACGGCCTCGACGACCCGCAACCCGCCGCGCTTCAGCAGGATGTGGTGGGCGAACTCCTCGTAGAGCTTGGGCGGCCGCAGAACTGCGAGCTGCCGCGTCAGCGGCGTCGCCGAGTACGTCCCGTCCAGGAGGCCGTACTGCACCGCCGCCTCCACGGGGAGGGCCTTCATCCGGCGCGTTGGGCTCTTGTGCGGCTTGAGCCGGATCGGCGACACCCAGATGGCATCCTGGATCGCGCCCTTGCTTCCGCTGCAACGCACCAGGGCGGCGACGAATGCGCCGAGATCAAAGAGCGCGGGGCTGAACTGCGTTCCGACGGGAATCGAACTCGGGGTGCCCGGCATGAGTGGAGCGTAGCGCGGAAGGCGGTAGGCTCGTCAAGCCGGTCGACGAGTTCGCGGCGAGCTGGTACTCGCCGCAACGCGGATGCCCGTGCTCGAGCGGTTCCGGCGGACCTGCGGAGAACCGCTCCGGGGATCCGGCCGGACGGACGAAAGGGCGGGTTCGGAAGCTGGCCGTTCGTGGTCAGGAACGCGAACCGGCTGCAGAACCGAGCCGGCGCACGCGACCTCCGTCGACCTGCAGCGCGGGCTCCCGCCCGCCGTTCCACGTCAAGCCGGGTCGGGGAATCCTGTAGTGGGTGTCGGCCATGCCGGTGCGCTCGGTGACCGGGTCCAGACCACCGAGCCCCAGGGCGACCTGGTTCGGCTCATCGGGGAACCGCGCCAAGGCCCCCTTCAGGTAGTCCCCTTGGATCTCGACGCAGATCCACCGGCGACGGAGGCGCTCGCAGACCTCGCCGGTCACGCAGCTTCCCGCGAACGGGTCAACGACGAGGTCGCCGGGATCGGTGAGCATTCGGGTGAAGTACTCGGGAAGGGCAGCTGGGTACCGGGCCGGATGGGGCGCTAGCCCGTGCTCCTTGCAGTAGCGCAGGTAGCGCCCGTTGCTCTCCGTATTCGCGATGGCGATGAGGTTCGGTGGGATGGCTGCGCCGTTGTTGCGGCCGAACTTCGCGCTGATGTCGTGGCCGGATGGGCGCAGCTTCGGCTTGTAGCCGTTCTTCAGCAGGTCGAGCATGCTGTCGCTGTACGGCTGGAGAACACGCTTGTTGCTGGCCTTCGGCCACGGCGTTGGCGACAGCCACCAGACGCAGTCGATCGCATCCTTCACACGAATGCGTCGCACGGTGACCCATTCCGCAGGCGTCGGCAGCCTCGCCGGGTTCCACCAGTAGAACTCCTGCGCCAAGTGGAATCCGAACTCCTCGCAGAGCATGATGGGCAGCTTCAAGTGGTAGAGGCTCCGCGTCGGCTGCTTGGGCACCCAGGCGCCGCCGAGGTCGATCACGAGGCTCCCCGTCTCCTTGAGGATCCTTCTGAAGCCCTCGGCGAACGGGCGAAACCACTGGAGATACGCATCTGCATCAGCGTTGCCGTACGCCTTCTTGCGGACCAGTCCGAAGGGCGGACTCGTCACGACCAGGTCGACCGAGCCCTCGGGGATCTCGCGGAGTACGTCGAGGGCATCACCCAGAACGATGCGGCCGAGCTTGGTCGTGTGGAACGCGGCGCGTCCAAGGCCAGGTCGTTCTCGCACAACGCTCGTGGCATCGATGGTGGTGGTACCTCGCGGGTACGGTCGGTGGCCGCGACTGGGCGACTTGCCGCCCTTCGCACCATTTCTGGTCGCCGGTTTCGTCGGGGTTCTGGGTAGCCTTCGTTGCGGACGAACGCCGGCCGATCGTTTCGTGGTCATGCGGACTCCTCTCGACGGCTGCGCCGTTCATTACGAGCCCTTCCTCGGTAGGGCTCCGGAGGCGACTCCGCCGCACGCGCCGCCTCGGGCAGCCGAGCGGGTTGCTCCGGATATGCGATCCTCGAGGCCTCCTCGATCAGGGCGCTGAGCGATCGCCCTTCCATCGCAGCTCGGACTTTCAGCCACCGATGGAGTTGCTCGGGAAGGTAGACGAGAACGGCGCGTTTGGTTCCGTGGTGTCCCATCGGCCTTCTCGCTATCATGATAGCAGCACCCTAGTCAAGTGTTCAGCCTCTCCTGCCGGCCTCACGGGCGGGCTCACCTCGCGAATACTCCCATCGCGTGGCGGACCGCCTCCGTTGCGGACGAACTGCGGTCGATCAAGCCCGCCGCCCGCCGGTTGCTACGACGCCATCCTCCCCTCGTCCCGAAACGACAAGTACCCGCGGCGGGCGACGATGACGTGGTCCAGGACGGGGATGCCGATCAGGCGTCCGACCTCGACCAGCCGCGCCGTCAGGGTCTCGTCCTCGGGGCTGGGCTGGGGATCACCGGAGGCGTGGTTGTGCAGGAGGATTGCGGCGGCGGCGCGATCACGGAGGAGAGGGGCGAAGACCTCGCGGGGATGGACGATGCAGGTGGTCAGCGACCCGGCGGCGACCAGGTGCCGGCGGATGACGCGATTCCGGGCGTCGAGCGCGACGACGTAGAACCGCTCGTGCCGGCGCCGGGCGAGTCCGCCGCCAAGGAGGGCGACGACCTCGGCCGAGCAGCGCAGCGACGGCGGCATCTGGTACGGCGCAACGGCCTCGCCGCACCGGGGGCAGCGGAGCGGGGTCATCTCGTCCCCCTCCCGCCCGGCGATCGCGAGGTAGAAGGCGCAGCCGCCATCACGGCATCAGCCCCGCCGACCGGAGGATCCGGCCTCGGAACGAGCGGTCGTCCTCCAGGTGCGCCATGCGCCACCGGTCCACGATCGGCGGCAGGTCGGCGGCGATTTTCTGGTCGAACGCGAACGCGTCGAGCGGGATACCCGCCACCGACGATCGCACCCTTCGGATCGGCGGCATCGCCGCCGGGTCTCTCGTCTTCATGCTGTCCTCCAACTACAGCCGCAGGGCGCCCACGACGGAGGGCCCGGGGCCGGTTCAGGTGGTCGCGGTGATCGGCGTCCGCGCCGCGAGGTGCTCGCGGATGGCGCGGCGGAACTCGCGGGCCTGGGCGCCACGGCCCAGGCAGCCGCGGACTTCGAGCCGGAACTCCCTCGCGATGGCCTCCAACAGCGCGAGGTCGTAGACCGCCTCGAGCTGCGGCACGACCTTGCCGCCCGGCCCGAAGATGGTCGTCTTCGGCGACGACCTGTCGCTCCGGTACGTCCGGGTGTGCATCTTCACCAGCTTCTCGGGAAGACCCTGCTCTGCCAACCAGCTGGGTTTCAGCAAGGCGTGCCCGTCGAGCTGCTCGACGATGCGGACGAGGATCAGCGGGTCCACGTCCGCGAACTGCACTTCCCCATCGTTCGCCTCCTCGTCGGCGGGGCGGCCGTCCCACCCTCGTTCACCCCGCCGACTCGCTGTTGTGCAGGTGTGTCAGTCTTCGTCCGGGAGCATCACGGTCAGCACCAGCTCGCCGTCGTCCCCGCCGCCGGCGACGACCTTCAGGGTCACCGTCTCGGTCTTGCCGCCGCTCACCACGAAGGCGACGCGGAAGCTGGCCTCGGGAGCCTCCGAGTTGACGCGCCTGGCGACCTGCCTGAGCAGGAATGCCAGGTCCCAGAGCCGGCCGGCCACGCACTGCCCGAGCTTCTCGACGATGGCGTCGGGGATGACGTACCGGTCCCAGACGGTTCGCGTGACCGCGACCGGACAGGCGATGCCGGCCTCGGCGGCAGCCGCGCTGACGTCCACCAGCACCCCGTCCTCGATCGCCTGCCTTCGGGTGTAGACGCTGATCGGCGGGCCGAACAGGTCCACCAGGGTGTCGTTCGCGTCGTCCATGTTCCACCTGCTCGTCGCCACCCCTGGGTCAGGTGGTCACGGCGGCGGCGCCGCCGCAGTCGCCGTGGCCCTCGGCCTCCTTCTCCGCGTCGAACGTCCCCTCGGTCTCGTAGCCCACGAACTGCTCGTACTGTCCGCGGTAGCGGCCCGGCGGATCCACCGCCCGGACGTCGGTGAACTCGGGCACGTAGTACGAGCCCTTGCCGTTCGTCTGCTTCCGCAGCCTCAGCGTGCAGGCCGCGTCGTAGATGTTCAGCCGCCGCTGGAGGAGCACCGTGCGGAACACGCGGACGGCGCGGAGTCCGCTGCCGTGGAGCGCCATCATGAACGGCGACTCGGTCGCTAGGTCGAGCCCGATCACCGAGTAGGTGTCACGGCACGCCGGCGGCTCGAGCCTCCCGCCGTTCCCGTCCTTCGGCCTCCAGGTCGCCGCGGGGCAGACGGGCCTGAGGTGCCTGCCGGCGGCGACGCAGCACCGGTCGCTCTGGGGATGCTCCACCGACGCGGCGGGCACCAGTCCGTCGTTCGACTTGCACTCGGGGTCGTCGCCCAGCGTCGCGCTCCACAGGACCTTCCCGCGCTGGACCCGCAGGACGACCAGGTCGATCGTCTCGCACTCGTCGCCGGTCAAGTTCGAACGGAGCCGGCCCGGCGTGCCCTCGCGGCTCGTCGGCTGCACGACCGACACCCGGGGGACCACCAAGTCGTCTTCGTACAGCTGCTCGAGCCCGACCGGCACCGGGGCCAGCGCCGTCGGCGTGGGCCGGGCCGGACCCGCGTCGATCTCGGTCGCCTTCCTGCCGTTCCCGTTCTCGGTCCGCACCACGGACATCGCGCTCTGCGCGTTCTTCCTCATCGTCTTCTCCTTCCTGTTGGTGACGCTCAGCCGACGCGGCCGAGTTCGGCGTGGACGGTCTGCTTCTGGACGTAGCCGGTGCGATCGCCGCGCCAGCACAGCTTCTCGAACCTGCACGGGCCGTACACCGTGCGGCACCCCGGCCCGCGCTTCGACACGAACCCGTGCTTCTCCGACTCGCGGATCGACCGGGCGACGCCCCACGCCACGGTCAGGGCCTCCCGGCGCCGAGCGTCGTCGGCCCGCAGCACGACGCGGCGGAAGAACCGCTCTGGTTCGTCCCGGTACGCGGCGATCGCCCGCTCGCGGTACTCCTCGTGCGACTCGCTGTTGCGGGTGCGAATGACCGGCTTCTTGATGAGGTCGATCACGGAGCCGAGCACCGGGCCCATCTCCGGCCCGGTGTTGTACGCGACGAGCAGCTCGTACAGCGACGGCTGCACCGACAGCGAGAGCGACTCGACGGCGGCGCCGATCTCGTCCGACGTCGTCTTCGCCTCGTAGACCCAGATGCCGTCGTTCGGGCCGCCGTCGAAGGCGTCGGTGTCCCGCACCCGCACGATCCCGTCGAGCCGGCCGGCGAGCGAGAACGACCGCGACGGCCTCCGGGACGTCGGGCTCGGGAGCGGGCCCTCGAGGACGATCTCGGACTCGAGCAACTCGATGTCGCGGTCGCGGGCGCCGGCGGTGCCGTTCCAGACGGCGAAGTACCGCTCCTGCCAGCCGACCACCATCGCGGTCGCCTTGGCCGTGTCCCGTTCGATCGGCGGGTCGGGCAGGTTCTCGACCGCCGCCGCAGCGATACCCGGCTCCGCCGCCTTCCGGACGACGTCGGTGGCGATCACGAGCGCCTCGTTGAGCGGCCGGCCCACGTGCAGCGCGGCGATCCCGGCGTGAACGGCCGAGCCGACGGCAAGCGGGCCCGCGTACTCGACCGGCGCGAGGCGCTCGACGTAGCTCAGCTCGTACTCCTTCGGGCACCGCTGGAACGCCGTTGCGGCCGAGAACGTCAGCGTCCTCGGACGGCTCGGCGGCGGTCCGCTCGGGTCCGATGGCGGGCGATCCGCTGGCACAGTCTGAGCGTTGGTCATCGTCTGCATCTGTCTCACCTCCTCCCGCCCCATCGGCGGCATCTTCTCCTTCAGCGTGAGGCCCCGGACGGAACGGCAGCTTCGGCGCGGGTCGCGAGTTCCCCGCCCAACGCCCTGACCCTCCTGCACACGGTCGCGGCCGACCTCCCCGTCGCCTTCCCGATCTCCCCGAGCGAGTAGCCCTCGCCGCGCATCGTGACCGCCTTGCGGTCGTCGGTGCCGAGATCGTCAAGCCACGAGTCGAGATCGATCCCGCTGACGATGTTCGTGGTTGGGTTCGTCGCGCCGGGACGGGCAAGACCGACGCAGCGATCCTCCCGACGCTCTCGCTCGTCGTCGTCCGATACCTCGTCGATCCGACGCAGCTGGATGTCGGTCCCTTGTCGCTCGTACACATCCTCGCGCCAACGGGTGAGGTCCCCCGAGACGAATCGGCGCCGGCGGTCCTTGGTCCGCAGGGCGATGACGTGCCGCACGAGCGCCGTCTCGGGCACGTGACCCTGTAGCGCCTGGTGCCGGTACCAGCGCCACGCGTGCGCGAGTCCTTCGGCGACCCGATCCTCGCGGTCGTGGGCACCGGCCACGTACCGGACCGCGGGCTTGAACGTCCCGGCGCGGACCATCTCCTCGAACCTCTGCCGCGCTGCCGACAGGTGATCGGTCTGACGGCAGGGCGACCAGACCTTCCCGGTCACGGTGGCGGCCGTGCCGGCCAGCGAGTTTTCCATGATGTCCTCCTTCAACGCGGCGGACGGCGCCGCGGCTCGAAGAGCAGATCAACGACGGTGGCGCCGACCAACTCGGCCGCCGCAATGACGAGCGACTTCCAGAAAGCGAGCGAACTCAGCAAGCTCTACCTCCTCTCGGCGCCAGTGCCGGCGGCGCCGTGTGGGCCAGGGGCTCGAGGCGCCACCGCGGCGCCGTCAGCACCTGACGATTTCCCCAAGGATCTCGATTGGAACGTCCGAGAGGCCGAAATGCCTCTCCAACCGCCTTATGACAGAATGTTCCGTTGATATGCATGCTTACGTGGCCGCAGAGCCACCGAACACGACCTCGCCCTAGAAGTCAGGGAGCAGTTCTGGGAAATGTCGAGGAAACCAGGATCCAAGACACCTTCGTGGTTTCGGATCTGCACGTAACGATTGAGGTAGACAGGCTTCCCTGATCGGACAGTCAGCGGTATGATCGGCAGGTGGGCTACGAGGTGACAGATGGCGGCGAGGAAGCGGACGGACAGGTCGGTCACGCGGTCGAGCGGCCGGAGTGAGGACGAGTTCGGGGCCTTCGGCCTCGACGCCGGTGAAGACGACTTCGGCGGACTGGGTGACGGGGCCGATGATGTGGCGGAAGCCGGGGGAACTCCGTGCGCCTCGCTGAGGGTTCCACCGTCGGTCTGCGATCCCAGCGCGGACGTCGTGACGGTCAACGACCTCCTCAGGATGAGAGACGCCACGGTGGATTCCGAGCCCGCGGAGACGACCGCCGACCCGGCCGCGACCTGGAAAGCCCCCCACTCCCCGCCCGGCGATCCGCTCGAGCGCAGGGGCATCGGACGCGACGTTGTGGCGGTGACCGTTGTCGCCACTCCGGGCCGACCGGGGACAGCGATGGCCGTGCCCCCGCGGCCCGAGCAAGCTCCCGATCGTCGGCGACTTGCCGCCGTGATGCTCGGAGTGGGCGGAGTTCTCGACCGGATGGAGGATGGAACCGCGATGTCGGCGGTTGACGTCGAGGCTGCTCGCGGACTCGCGGCCGGACTTGCCTCGGAGGCCGAGACCGTCGAGGTCCAAGTGCTCGCCCAGCTCGCCGCCGGTGCCGTCGTCCTCGAGAACCGGCTCATGGCCGCCGCCGCCCGGTCCGCGGTGGAACGGAGCCCGGACACCGCGCAGTCCGCCCTCAACTACGCCCGCGCCGCGAGCACGGGATTCTGCCTCGTGCAACGGACCCTGGAGGCCGTGCATCTTGCTCGGGCCCGGCGACGAGACCGCACCAGCATCCCGGTCTTCATGGTGGCGCGGGTGGGCGAGGACGGCGCCAAGAGCGGCACGGGGGGCTGACCGTGGCTGCCGGCTCCGACGAGGCAAGCTCGACTCCTGCTGATGCGGGCCAACGTGGCATCGGGCCGGAGGAGGTGTTGGCCACGATCGCGGGCGAGATCGCGACCCAGGCGATCTGCGCTGCATCGTCCAGAGCGGTCGGCCCGGCGGCGAACCCCGGATGCCGATCGGCTGGCGAGTGCCTTGCCGCCGCACGCACCAGGAACGAGCTGATCAGCACGGCCACCGCCGCGCTCACGGCCCGACGAGACGCGGAGCGGCGGAAGCGCGAGCAAGCAGGTCCATCGCTGTTCCCCTCGTGCGCCGTTCCTGTTCCGGTGATCCGTCCCGGGACTGCGTCGGAGGGCCGACCGCACGAGCCGGATCCGTCCATGACGTCTGTTCCGCCTTGTTCCTTTGGCGGGGTCCGGCCGCTTCTGGAAGGACTCCACCGTTTCAGGGTCGAGGACTTGGCCGGGGGTCAACCTCGTCCGGCGGATGGCGAGCGGGTCACGGTCGAGCTCAACCTGCCGCTCCCGGGCGGCCGCACGCTGTCGTGCCGGCTGCAGTTGGAGACGTACAAGTCGGGCTTCGGCCGCCCGTGGCTCGGCCGCTGTCCGTCGTGCGGCCGGCGCGTGAAGGTGCTCTACGTCCACCCCGGCGGCGGTGCCCTTGCCTGCGATGCCTGCACGGGAGCCGTACGGTACACCGTCCGCGTCGGCCACCGACGCTGGTACCGGGCGGTCGTACGGCACGCACGTCGTGCCGCAGACCTCTGCGCCGTGGCCGCTCGCGGGAGGATCCGGGCGGCATCGCGCCGCATCCTCCTCGCCGCCGCCGATCGCGCGGTGGGCGCGGCGCTCGCCGGTCTCGCATGTCTTCGCGTCGAGCAAGGCGATCAAGCCCGGCCGACGAACCACGACAGGGCCTGAGGGAGCGCGGCATCTCGCGGGCGCCTTGATCTTCCCGGCGGCGTCGGAGATCATCCCGTCGAGGTCGAAGGCGCCTTCCCGCTGGCCGGATAGAACCGGCTCGGCGGCCTAGTCACCCGCGACGGTGGGTCGGCATCGGAGACCTCGAACATCCGCTCGTGCCATCCGCAGCCGGTGCTGCGGAGGGTGACTCCCTCCGTTTGGCCGGAAGGGCGGGCGGGTTGCCTGGCACGAGCGGGATCCGTTCCGCCCTTTTCTTTTTGGGCGGGCGAGGGGGACGTTGCCGTGAAGCGCCACCCGCACCCATCGTCGCCACCTGCGTGTTACCGGGCCGCGTTGCTCATCATCGTGACCGCGTCCGCAACGGTCGGCTGCCGGACTGACCGGCCCGATCAGCAGGGCGCGGCCGGTCCGACGACGCCGGAGTTGCACGAGTCCCTGCGGTCCACCTTTGGCTCCTATGCCGAGTGCGTCGCGGTGTCGGAGGCCAGCTGCTCTCGAGGGTGTGGACAATCCGCGGATCCGCAGATCGGCGCGATGGTCCTCCCGATCTGCCAGGAGTGCTGCCGGGAGGTCGCCGCGTGCGCGTGCTCCACGGGAGACGCCGATCGCTGCGACTGCCCGCGGGTGAAGGCCAGTCAGGGGATCCGATAGCTACGGCTGGCGCAGTCCGTCGTGGAGGTAGGGAGGGAGCATGGGCGTCAGGTTGCGTAGGGGCGAGCACGAGGTCGAAGTGGGGACCATGCAGGACGTCCGGCAGGCGCTTGCCGACGGACGTACCCGGGCCGATGACGAGATATGGGACGCGCTCGCGGAGCGGTGGAGGCCGATCGGCGAAGTCGTCGCTGAAACGCCACCGCTGGTTGCCCCGCCGTCCGGGTCGCCTGCCGCTCATGCTTCCGCCGCTTCCAGAACCAGTGCGGCGCCGGTAGCCCTCGAGCCTCCATCCGAGGCCGAGGGCGCAAGCGTTGGGCGCGAGGCCCCCAAGACCCCCGGCGGACCCGCCACCACCGCAAAGACCCGTCGGAGGAAGATCCTGATCATCGCCGGCGTTGCCGTCCTTGCCGTCGCGGTTGGCCTCCTGCTGGTGCTGCGGCCTTGGCAGCCTTCCAATGCGGAGCTCAACCGGAACACGCTCGACGAGCGCGTGAAGCAGGACCAGATGGTGCGCGAGCGCGGCGCGAACTACGCGATCGACACGTACCGCCTGAGGTGGCAGGACGATCCAGACGACCCGCTGGCCACGTACTTGTACGTGCGCGTCGCCCAGCCGGAGAACCGAGAGCAGCTGCTTCTCGCCTGCGTCAACGAGCACCCGGGATACGCTTGGTGCGCCGACGCCCTCTCCTGGTACTACCGCGGCGTCGCCAAGTGGCAGCTGGCTCGCGGCTTCGCCGATCAGGCGGCGGCTGCGTTCGGCGCGACCGACATCCTCAACAACCGCAACTTCCTCGTTGCTGCGAGCGGGCAGAACTACCGGCACTGGAAGGGCGGACGAATGGCGAGGGTCGAGTGCGGCCGATACGACAAGGATGCTTTGCCCCTGTGGCAGCAGACCGGAATCGAGGACGGCGGGCCCGTGCCCGAGGGTGCGATCAAGATTGCGTGGCTGGTGGCGGACATCCGCGAGAAGGGCTTCGGCTACGACTGCCCGGAACTCTGCGAACGGGATCCGAGCCTTGTCGTGCTGTGCTTCGACGTCGAGGTCAGACCGGCCGGAACGGTAGGGAACATCCGCCTCAGGCTCGACAACGGTGAGAGCTTCAACGCGATCACCAGCCCCGGGAGCGAGGCAGATGGACACGCCGTCGTCGGAATCTGCGTTCCGATGGACCGGCAGGTGAGTGAGGTTACGCAGGTGTCGGGTGTTGCGTGTTCGGGCGGCGTCCTCGCGAACGATGTTCAGCCCGCCGAAACTCTGGATCAAGTATGGGACCGATGGTACGCGGCCGCGGAACAGATGCGACGGGAGCTTCGGCGGTGCGAGGCTGGATGCAGCGGGCTCGGATACGGCGGTTCGGGCGGGTGCATCGCCGACTGCTGGAACCGATACGGGTGGGCGGGGCAGTGACCGCAGGGCAGCCGGCGCGACCGGTCCGTCGGGGCTACTCCGTCTCGCCCAGCTTGGCCGCCGCCAGCCGCGGTCCGAACACCTTCTTGAACCGGAGCAGGCGGTCGATCATCCAGGCGCGGTACTCGTCCAGCTTGTCCTGGGCGTCGTCGATCGTGCCCGTGCCGTAGCACGCCACGCGACAGGAGACCTTCCCCTCGAGTTCCTCCCACTCCAGCTTCTCGCCGAACTCCTTCTCGATCTTCGCGGCATCGTCACGCAGCCGCTTGAACGCCTTCCAGTTGCGCTCTTCGTCGGCGGAACCGAAGTACAGCTCGGCCCGGATCCGGCCCTGGCGTGCGAAGCTCGCGCCGTAGGTGAAGCCCGAGAACCCTGTGGAGAAGCTGTACCAACTCGCCGGCTGGCTCGCCCGGGCGTTCGAGAACCGGTGTTTCTCCCGGAGCTCGTCGATCAGCCGCTGGAAGAATCGCAAGTACGCGAGCTGCTTCTCCGTCAGCTCGCCGCCGGTCACTGCCTCTCGGGTCTTCCTCGCCGTCTTCGACCACTCGTTCGGGGACGCGACGAGCTTGAAGTGGGCGGCGGGCTTCGAGTCGTCGATCTGCACCAGCTCCACGACGACGCCGAAGAAGCGGGTGCCCTCGGCGCCCATCCCCTGGTTCATCCAGTCGATCGCGAGCCGGTGCTCCTCGCGGAACTCCCTGCATACCCATACGACGATGCTGGCCTTCGCGTACGCGGCGTAGGTGATGATCTGGCCGAGGTGGGTGTGGTCCGTCTGCTCGAGTTGATTCTCGATCACGACGTTCCGGTCGTTCCCAACGTCCTTCGCGAGGATGTCGATCG
>CAZMRP010000004.1:0-30892 GCA_964568275.1 uncultured Myxococcales bacterium | reverse complement strand
CAGGCTGGCGACGGCCAGCGCGGGAGGGAGGGGCGGACTCGCCGCCGCCGGGGGCACGACGGAACTAGCAACCGGAAGCGGAGCCGCGGCGGGCTGCACCGCAGGACCGGCCGTCCGCTGCCCATCGGGAGGCGCATCGGATCCGTCGAGCATCGACCCGCACCACCGGCACTTCCGCGCTGCCAGCTTGATCGGTTCGCAGCAGAACGGGCAGGTCTTCTCGTCGCACGGGGACGGAGCGTCGGCCAAGGGGATCCTCCCCCTGCTCCGCCCTCGATGTCGAAGAAGAGAAAGGGCGGAACAGATCCTGCTCGTGCCAGGCAACCTGCCCGCCCTTCCGGCCAAACGGAGGGAATCACCCTCCGCAGCACCGGCTGCGGATGGCACGAGCAGATGTCCGAGGTCATCGACGTCATCCCGCCGTCGCGGGTGATGAGGCCGCCAAGCCCGGATGCCCGGGCCAGCGGGAGGACGACGTCGACCTCGAGAGGATGATCCGTGAGCCGACCGACGGCGTCAAGCGTGACCAGGAGGAGGCGCGACGGAGCCACCTCGGCCCGGCTGTTGCGCCGCGTCGAACCGCACGGCTATCGTCGCCGAAGGCGGGAGCGGAGGGCGCAGCGATGGCTGTCGAGTCCGGCCGGAAACGGAGGCGACCGCGCGTGCCGCGGATCGCACTCGTTCGCGCCCACCCGGACCAGGACCGGCAGCTCGCCGACGCCGGACCGCTCCTCTTCTGGCGCACGGGCCCCGGCGGCACCCGTGACGGCATGGTCGCCGCGGTCAGCTTCTGCGCGAACCCGGCGTGTCCGTGCCGGGAGGCGCAGGTGCTGCTCACCGGGGCCACCGACAACCTCGACCGCGTCGAAGAGCTCGCCGATGGGAGGATCCGCTGCTACTACGAGAACGAGGTCGCCGGCGCCAAGGCCGGCCCGCGCCGACCACGCGCCGACGTCATGTTCGACCTGGACACCGGTACCATCGAGCCGATCTCCGCCAGGTCCAGCGACGGGGGCCTCGTCGCGTGGTTCAGGGAGGTGGCCAAGGACCCGGAGGTCGTACAGCTTCTCCAGCGGCGGCTCGTGAAGGCACGGGGTCCGGCACCGCCTCCTCCCGACCTGGATCCGCGCGACTGGAAGCCGGGCGACATGTTGTCCTACGGCGAGGTGTTCTCGGACGTGCCTGACGACTCGTTCGAGCACGACGGGCGTTGGTTCGACGTCGTCGACCTCCATTGCGTCGAGCCCGACTGCGACTGCGACGAGGCGGTGCTCCTGTTCATGGAGATCCCGCCGGACGCTCCGCCCGACAAGGCGGTGGACCTCGGCGCGGTGCACGTCGAGGTATCGACCGGGAAGTCGACGGAGTTTCAGCCCGACGACGAGGCGGACCCCAGGATGCTGCAGAGGGCGTGGGATGCGTTCTCGGCCACGCACAGGACGGTGAACTGGTTGGGCGACCGCCGTCGTCGGCTGCGGGAGGTTGGGCCGGAGATCCGCCGGAGGTGGGATGAGCGGCACGCGGCGAAGCCAAGCCCGGCGGTTGGCCGCAACGATCCCTGTCCGTGCGGGTCGGGACGCAAGTACAAGAAGTGCTGCGGGAAGTAGTGACCACGGTCCGCGCAGCGGGGAGGATCGGCGGATGAAGGAGACGGAGAACCCCTTTTCGGGTCGCTGGCGGATCACGGACATGGAGATGTGGGGTGCCGATGCCCGCGACCTCATGGGCCCGGCTTTCATCGAGTTCGGGCCGAAGGGCATGGGGAGCATGCAGTTCGTGGCCCTGCAGGCGGACCTCGACTATCGCCTGACCGAGAGGGACAGATTGCCGATGGTCGAGTTCTCCTGGGAGGGCGACGACGACGGCGACCGCACCTCCGGCCGCGGGTGGGCGACGGCAGACGAGCGCGGCAAGATGGACGGGAAGATCTACATCCATCGCGGCGACGAGTCGTCGTTCGAGGCGAGGAGGGAGGCGGGACGGCGCTGACGGCGAGTGGGGCGCGAACGGCGTCCTGCCGGCGTCAGGGGTTCCCCAGCCACCTCACCCCCTCGTCGTGCGCCTTGATCCACGCCAGGTCGTCGGGCACGAGGCGGGCGGGGTAGAGCAGGTAGCGCAGCTTCCCGAGCGTCCCGACGGTCCGCAGCTCCGCCTGCACCGTCTCCAGGAGGCGGCGGGCGTAGTGGGACCACGCCTCCTTCCGGCGCACGGCATCCACGGCGTCGGCTTCGTCGGCGAAGCCCGCCTGCCGCAGCGCGTCTGCGGTCAAGATCAGATTCCGCCCGCGAGCGTTCACGGGCTCGACGAAGAACTCCTCGGCACCGATCTCCAGGCCGACCTGAACCAGCTCGCGTACCGTGGCCGCATCATCGGACATTCCGGGCAGGAGGGGACAGAGCATCGCGTAGACCCGCAATCCCATCGCGCGCGCTCTCCGGAGTGCGGCGATGCGGTCGGCGATCGGCGAGGCGTACGGCTCGATGACCGAGATGATGCCCTTCTTCCTCGGGGTCGCGGTCAGGCTGATGCCGATGCCGATCCGATCGCGGTGGGCGGCGACCACGTCGAAGTCGCGGGCGACGGCGGCGTTCTTGGTGAGGATGCGTACCTCCCAGCCGGGCTCCGCCACCAGCGCCTCCAGGCACCGCCGGCCGAGGTCGTGTTCCTGGGCCTCGGGCGACCAGGCGTCCGACGTCGTGCAGAGCTCGACGAGACCCCGCTGCCGGATCCGCCGCGCGTCCCGAGCGACGCGCTCCGGCGATGCCGGGTCCACGATCGCGTACCCGAGTCCG
This sequence comes from uncultured Myxococcales bacterium, assembly GCA_964568275.1. GTDB lineage: Bacteria > Myxococcota_A > Polyangia > DRWM01 > JAAZOP01 > JAAZOP01. The sequence continues at coordinate 28,100 of CAZMRP010000004.1, read as the reverse complement.
AGGGGATTCTCGCCAGCGGCCTTGAACGAGCCGTGCCGCCGCAACGTCGCCCCCGTTGAGCAGTACGTGCACGAATGCCCGCACTTCGTGCCGACGTTCACGGCGAAGGACGCCAGCCCCTTCTTGCCGAACTCCGGCGTCCGCGTGATGCCCGCCCCGAGCGCGGTGCGGTGGACGCGCACGGGCTCGGGCGCACTTCCGGAGATCCTCGTGCGCGCTGGGGTCGTCATCTCCTCCTCCTTCCTTGGTCCCCTCGCGTTGCCGCGACGGGTCGACTCCATCGGTGCCCACCGCGGGCTGTGGATCGTCATCGCTACAGGTGCTCCACCTCGATTTCCGGCCATCGTTGCCGGATCGCCTCGGCCACGAGCCGACGATGGCAGTGCTCCGGCCACGCCTCGCTGCACAGCAGGCAGCAGGGCTCGTCGAACAGGGAGCGATCGAGCCTCGCGATCGCATCGCGATCGCCCAACAGGGCGTTGAACCGTCTCTCGTACTCGGGCCAGAACCCGGTGTCCTTCGTGATCGCTTCCTTCAACTCGCTCGTCGGAGCGAGGTCGGGCCGGTGGTCGTAGGACGCGCCGCAGATCGTCCTAGCAAGGTAGTCGAGGTTCCCCGGCCCTCGCTTGGCGAAGCCGGCCAGCTGGGATGTGCCCCCGAGACGGACGTCGAGCAGCCGCTTGACGCCCGCCGACCTCAGCAGTTCGAAGAACGTCTCGGCGGTCTTCCCGCCGGAACCGATCGTGTGGAGCTTCGGCATGATAGTGGCCTCACACCCTGGCGGACCCGCCTCGCGCGGCGACTGCCGCTCGAACTCACCGGGTCCGGCACCCCGTCCCGCCCAGCTTCATGACTTCCTCGCGCGCCGATCGGCTTCGCACACGACGCCTTCCTCTTGTCCGTCTCCCCGGCTCCGTCCGCATTGCCCCGTCCGCATTGCCCGGTCCAACCTGCGCTTCGGCTTCCCCGCACGTCCGTCCCGCTCCCCTCTCCGATCCGCACCACAAGGCCGGCGTTCCGGGACGACGGGCCTCCTGATCCACCTGCCACCGACGAGCTACCACAGCCTGGGTTCGTCGTCCTGCCCGCAGCGCAGGCAGTACCACTGCCCCAGGATGCCCGCCCCGCAGGGCGCGTTGCAGCACGAGGATACCCGGACCCGGCCGCGCTCCTCGCACAGCCGACACGGGAACGTCGGCTCGTAGACGAGCGCATACATCTCGGCGAGGGACATCTCCCCGGGCTCACGGCGCTGCCTTCGGGCCCGCTTCTTCCCCCTGCACGCGGGGCACCGCATCCAACTCCTCCTGCGCGGCGGACCCGCCAGTTCGTCGCGTGCGCTGCCCGGAGAACCTCCCGGCCTGTCGTCGGTCTTGCCCTTGGCGGGATCGGCGCTCGTGTTGGTGACCGGCTTCTCCATGTGCGTCATGCCTCCCTTCCGCCCCACCCGCGGACCAACGCGACCCACACGATCGTCGCTCCCGCCTGCGCCCCGAGTGGGCGGCGCCCGATGGACGGCTACGGCGTGGTCAACGTCGAGCCGCGCTCGGCCGACGACATGCGGCTCCAGCACGAAGGGCAGGCCGGCGACGGTCCGGACGCCCGCCTGCCCCGAGCGGCCGCGGCGAGCGCCGCAGCCGGCTCCGCAACCACCCGCTCGACGGAGCCGATCGCCACGGTGCACCTCTCGACGCTCCCCCAATCGCCCCTGGACGCGAGTTCCGCGTGCGAGTTCCGCAATTGGGCAAGCAGCGCCTCGAGCCTCGCGCGCCGACTCCAGTTGTCGCCGGCGTAGATCGCACAAATGAAGCGCTTCGGAAGGGCCGAATCGACGTACGTGATCGCGCCGTGCTGCAGCGCCGCCAGGGCCAGCAGGGCGTTCCGCACCGATTCCGGCGTCTGCCACGCGACGAACAGCTCGATGGTCCTGAGGTTGTCGAGAAGCGCCTCGATCGTGTCGGACAGCAGGCCGCACGCGTCGGAGCCCAGGTCGCGGAGCCGCTCGTCGTGCAGGAAGCGGTCGCGGTCCGTGCTTTCCACGAGCACCCGGACCAGCGAGTCGTGGTGCCGCTCCACGACGGTCCTGACCGCCTCCCGCTCCCGAGGGTCGAAGAGCGGCAGGACGCGCACGTGGTCGGGACCGCCCAGCGCCCTGGCGGCCCGGGTGAGACGCGCCATGATCCAGTCGTCGTCATCGCCGGACGGGTCGATGTTCCAGAACAAAGCCTGCAATCCGTATCGATCGCCGCCCTCCATCTTGATCTCGTCGCCCACCTTGAGCAGCGCCTCCTTCCCGCCCGCGACGGCGCGCCGGAACCGCTTCTCCTCGGCGTACGTCAGCGCGGCCTCCCAGGCGTCGCGGATCCTCGAGCTCTCCGGCCCATCCGCATCGTCCCAGATCCGCCGCATCCGGGCCTGCAGCACCGGATTGCCGACCAGCGGGATCCCGTCCTCGCCCGTCGTTTCATCGAGCGAGTTGCGGCGCATCATCGTGTTGTTGTTGTCGTTCATCATCTCCTCCTCCTTCTCCGCGCTCGTCGGCTCGGTCATCCGTCGCATGGCGCCCGACGCGGGCCCGATGCGGTCACGCCGTCCTTCCACCGCCGCCGACCCGCGTGCGCAGCATCGACGCGTCGTCGGGCCTTGCTGGCGAATCGGGGCCGCCGGACCGCTCGCCCACGCTACGTGGACCGCCGGCACGCCTCCTATCCCGGCTGAACGATCGCATCCAGCGCCGCGGCGGCTCTCGCGCAGGACTCCTTCCAATCACCGATCCGCTTGACCGTCACCGAGTCGTCGCTCGCGGCCCGCTGCTGCTCCTCAAGCCGCGCACGGAACCTCCGGATGTCGTTGCCGAGCTTCGTCAGGGCCTTCATCCAGGCAGCCCTCGTCGTCCTGCTCAGGGCGTGGACGAGATTCGCGGGACCGATCCTCACGCCGGTCCCCGGCGCAAGCAGCGTGGCATCGTCGAGATCGGCCAGCGCCAGCAGGCACGTCCTGACGGGTTCCGGAGTGCGACCGTCGCAGAACGTGGTGATGATGTCGGCGTGTTCCCGCAGCGCGATGATCGCGTCACTGATCTCGCCGCACTCCCAAGCCGTGAAGTCGGGGAAGCCGTCCGTCCAGGTAGGGTCGTAGGCTGCGATCGCATCGTCGAGCCAGCCGTTGTCGACCACCCTCTTCACGATGGCCGCCGTGCGCTCGTCGCCGACCAGCCGATACGCGGCGGCACCGTCGGGCCTAGCCAACGCCCACGCCGCCTCCAAGACACGGCCCGCGCCGATGTTCCAGTGGGTCGTTCCGTCCCTGTGGTGCTTGTTCGGATCGCCGAGCGAGTCCAGAGCTTCGGCGAGCCAACGGCGACATCCTTCCGCGATTCCGTCGACGTCCCGAGCCAGGTCGAGGAGGTCCTTCTTGCCTTCCCTCATCGCCTCCAGGAACTGGTCGGATGTGCCGCGGTCGGCGAGGGAGTCCTCCCACGCCTGGAGCAGAATCTCCCGCTCGGACGGACTGGCGGCTTCGAGCATCGACTCGAACACGCGCTGGTCCTCGGACCCGCCGACCACGGGGATCGGCCACGTCTCGGGGCCCCAGCCGGGAGGCCCCTCGCCAACCTCGATGTACTTGGGCTCCGTCGCGTCGGCGCTGATCGCCGCCACGTCGGTTCCCGACCTCGCCTGGTCTTCCATGTCCTCTCCTCCCTTGGCGCCGCGCTCGCCGGCGCGGTTCTCCGTCGCATGGCGCCCGACGCGGGCGCGATGCGGCTACGTCGTCGTGGCTCTCTCGGCGGCAGCCGCGACCTCCTCGGAGGCGGCGACCGGCGAGACCTGCGGCTGCGTCTCGGGATCGTCGGCCATGCGCCGCGCGAGCTGGAGCGCGAGCCAGCAGACGATTGCGGTGTCCCGGAGCCCAGCCGCCCCGTCGAAGTCATCCTTGTCGAACTGGACCACGTTGCGTTCCCGGTCATGGAACCAGTACCGATTGGATTCCTCGGGGCAGCTTCCGCCCTCGTCATGGTCCTCGAGCCAGATCTGGAGGTAGTCGATCAGCTTGGCCAGGTTGTCGACAATCGGAATGGCTGCGGCGGCGAGGACGATGAGGCGGTCGGCATCCCGGTCGTCCGAGCCCTGCGACTGGGAAACGAGTGCCTGCCCGGGGTGGTCCAGCGGCGACCCGGACGGCGTGGCGCCAGCCTCGCGGTCCCGCTTGGCAGGATCCGCCTCGGGCAGCACGCACTCAAGGGCGGCTACGGCAGGCGCCATCTCCCTGAGCGTCGGAAGCGGATCCGGCTCCTCGAGCTCATCGCGCTTCGCGTACAAGCCGCGGAAGAGATCGGTCAGGTCTTCGACAACGAGTCCCAGCCAGCCAACATCGCGGCGAATCCTCGCCATGCCGGCGCCCGCGCGCTCGATGAGCTGGCGCCGGGTCGCGGTCCACAGGAGGACCTCGGGGACCTCCAACTGACAACTACCTTCGCGAACCCTGATGGCCATCATTTCTCTCCTTCCCGGGCTCGCCGCATGCGGCGCCCCACGTCATTCGGCCCGCCGCTCGGACGCCACCGTGGCGATCGACGACGACGGACACACCTCTTCTCTATCCGCCTCGACTTCTCCCAACCACTAGGCCATCCACCGCCGGCGTTTCCGCCGAGCGACGTTGCCCCTGCGCGCCACCGCACGGGCCGGCGATCTGCCGCTGGAGCCACGGCGTTCCCGACTCCCCTGTCCCCTGCCTCCTGGAAATCACATCTGCATGCTCCGATCCGCCACCGGACCCAGGACGTACGACAGCATCCACGACGCCTGGCCGCGGGAGAGCCCGGGGGGCGTGGGCATCCCGTGGCGGCGCAGCACCGCGATCTGCTTCTCGGTCGCCTCGAGGCAGCGCCAAGCCGCGTCCCGGCGCAGGAGACGGAGTGCGCCCGGATGGTCGCGCTCCACAATCCCGTCGGCCATCCGGACAGCCTCGGTCGGCTCTGCGCCCCGGCCGACGATCGTGGAGAGGCCCGTCGCACGATCGCGGTAGCGCACCTCGCAGTCTCCGAGCGCCGTCGACTCCACCGTGAACTCCCCGGCCGGCAGGGGCAGCCGGTAGCCGCTCCCCGGCGCCCCCAGCCAAGCGAGCCCGGTCGCGCCGACGATCTCGGGCGGCGGCTGCAGCCGGAAGAGATCGACCCGCTCCGCCACGACCTCGATGTCCCCGGCCGTCTCGACCTGCGACAGGTCGACCCAGGGCCGCGTGTCGGCGATGTTCCGGAGCCGCTCCGCCGTGTCGAGCGCCCTCGCACCGTCGAGGTCCAGGTTCTCCGGCAGGTCGAACATCGCATTCAGCCCCGCCAGCGTGTGCTTGCGGCAGTTGTCGACGACGTCGATGACGATCAGGTCGGACTTGTTCGGAAAGATGCGAGTGCCCCGACCGAGCATCTGGGCATAGAGCAGCAGGCTGCGCGTCGGCCGCGCCATGATGATGCAGTCCACCGCCGGCTCGTCGTAGCCCTCGGTCAGGACGTTGCAGTTCGTGACGAGCTCGAGTTCGCCCTTGTGGAAGCGACGGAGGATGTCGCGACGCTCCTCCCGGGGCATCGCTCCCCAGATCGCCGCCGCACGGACTCCGCCCTCGGCGAACATCCGCGCAAGGTCCCGGGAGTGCGCCACGTCGGCGCAGAACACGAGCACGCGCCTGCCCGCGGCCAGCTTCCGCCAGGCGGTGAAGATCATCTGGTTGCGCTCGGGGGTGTTGACGGCACGGGCGAGCTGCGCCTCGACGAAGTCGCCGGCTCGCACCTTCACCCGATCCAGGTTCACCTGCGTCCGCACGCGCCAGCCGCGGATCTGGCACAGGTAGCCCGCCTTGATCATCTCGTCGATGCCCTTGCTGTAGGTGATCTCCTCGAAGACCTTCCCCAGGGACACGTGGTCCCCGCGTCGAGGGGTCGCCGTGAAGCCCACCAGCATGCGCTCGGACGTCGGGTCCAGCACCCCGAAGTGTTCGAAGATCGCCATGTACGTCGGCGCCACGGCGTGGTGTGCCTCGTCCACCACGACGGCGGAGAACTCCTCCGGCCGGAACGCCCGCAGCCGATTCCCGCGAAGCGACGGCACCGACGCCACCACGATCCTCGCGTCCAGAGCCCGGCGCTCCGCCTGCTCGACGCCCACGCTGACGGACGGGTTCGCCGCCTGGCACTTCTCCGCCGCCTGATCCAGCAGCTCCTCGCGGTGGGCCAGGATCAAGAACCGGCCGTCCAGTCCGAAGTGGTCCGGGATGCGGACGAAGATCACCGTCTTCCCCGTACCCGTGGGCAGCGACACGAGCATCCGGTTCACGCCCGCAGCGCGGCTTCGGTGCAGTCGATCGAGGCACTCCGTCTGGTACGGGCGCAGGCTCACGCCCTTCCCAGGGAGCACGATGCGCTTGTCCTCCATGGTCGTAACCCTCCGGGCAGTAGCGCCCGCCACCGGAGTGCCGGCGACGTCCCGGCACGCCGCCGGCACGTCCGGTGGCGGGCAGGACGATCACCGGTCCTCCCCCCGCAGGATCTCGGGGAGTTCCTCGAAGTCGGGCTCGTCGTCATCCTCGGACCACCAGGGAGGAGGCTCCCCGGGATCCATCTCGTCCGCCGACGGCGGGATCAGAGGATTGCGGTCGGCCGAGTCGTTCGTCTCCTTCGCGGTCATCACCTTCACCTCGATTCCTAGAAGGGCGGCTTGTCGCTCGACGGACCGGGGTGCGCCCGCTTCCAGTGGCCGATCTTCCGCGCCATGGTGATCTCGTCGGCGTGGTCCCTCCCCGACGCGCCCGTCTCCGCGGCGGCACAGGCCCACTCGATCTGGTCCGGCGACAGCGTCCACGGCGAGATCGGGATCCTCACATCGATCAGCGGCGGCCGCGGGCTCGCGTCCGTCCCGCCGGACGACTCCTTCGCGACGCTCGCCTCGAGCCTCTCGGCGAGCCGAATCAGCACGTCCTGGGGAGAGCCCGTGCTGGCGGCGCGCACGACATCCGGCGACATGTCCTTCTTCCCCATCCCGAGGTAGGCCGTCACGGACTCCATGGTGCCGGTGTCGAGAACGGCGAACGTCGCCCGGACCAACCTCATCAGGGCGTGGCGGGTGCCAGGGGAATCGGTGATGTTCTCCGTCGCCAGCTCGCGCATGAGCCCGGCCGTCTTGGCCTTGTCGCCGTCGGACAGCACGACCAGGATTCCGGGAATCGTCAGGTTCATTCCTCTTCTCCCTTGCCGGGCACGTCGGCCCGGCACCGAGACCGCATCGGGAACTCCGCCCCGTCGTCGGCCTCGATGACGGCGGGGAGAGGGCCGCGGAAGACGCACCATCGCGTCTGCCGCGGATCGTCCGGGACCGGGGCGGTGGTCACGAGGGAAGCGACGTAAGACCGACTCGACTGCTGTCGCATGCCCACCGCCTCGCCCACCGCCGTCACAAGGAGCCGGGTGCGGGCGGGCCCGGCGGTGGGGCTTCGCACGGGGCCCGCCCGCATCGCGGTTTCCATCTTGGGGCAGTGGCGAATGAGTCATAGACGGACTCAACGAGCCGTCGAGACCCTGGGAGTTGTGTCCGGGGGGGGACTACGTGCGATGGCGGACGCTGCGCTCGAGCGCCACGGCCATCCACGTGCGGTGCATTCTCCCGTGGCGGCTCCGGATCTTGTGCACGCGGCCGATCATGGCTTCGAGATCGTAGCGTCCCCGGTTGGCGGCCCCCAAGCGATCGACGTCGGCGCCGATGCACAGGAGGGCGATGCGGCGATCGCCGAGTCTGGCCGACCTGCCGCCGCATCCCGGGATCCGGACGCCCTCGCGAAGGTCGACGACGTATCCGTTCAGGAGACTGTTCTTGCGCCTGCCTGGCCTTGCCTTGAGCATCTCCGCCGCGCTGCGGAGGGTGACGGCCGTGGCACGCAGGTCGTCAGCGACCTTGGGCCAGAAGTCCTCCACGCAGGCCAGAGTGGTCTTGCGCCTCGAGCGATCGAGCTTCGCCCGGAGCCCAGCGACGAAGGCGGCAACCAGCATCGCGGCGCTGTTCTCCTTCGTGTCGATGCCCGGCGAGGCCGACGCCAGGCACTCCACCTCCGCCGCGATGTGCCGGAGGAACTTGGGCGCCTTGTCCATGGCCCCGCGGCGCAACGCCAGCGGGACCGGCGCTATCAACGGGTGGCTGCGGTACCACCAGGAGAGGTACGCGATGCGGATCTCCCGTGCGGCGCCCGACATCGCCATCGCCCTCTTCATCTCCCTCGTCGAGTCTCCCGTCGGCGGCGACAGCACGCCGTCCATCGGGACGCGGGTCCCGTCGTGGAACCGCGTGACCGCGTCCGCCGGCGTCAGCTTCGAGCGATCGGGGTCCTCCATACTCGGAATCCGCGGACTAGCCATCGCCACACCTCCCCGTGCTCCGCCGGGCGCTCGTTCCCGCCCGGGCGACGTTGCGCGCCTTCTCCACCAGTGCCTTCGCAGTCCGCTCCCAGGCCCGGAGCGGCAGGTGGCGGTCGCGGGCCTTGTGCCTCCGCTCGTAGGTCAGGCGGATCGCCTGGTACGCCCACGCCGCCTCCGCCGGCCTGCCGGCATCCTTGAACCGCCTGACGAGCGCCACCGCTTCCTGGACCTCGCTGTCGTCCAGGTTGCGCCCGAGACTGGTCGCGAGCAGTTCCCTTGCGCGGATGAGGTCGCGGATCAGCATCGCCGTCCTCCCGTGCCGGCACGGCCACGGCGGTGCACCCGGCGGATCGTTTCGGCGCATCGCCGCAGTCGCCGGATGCAGAGTTCCACGCAGGCCTTCTGCGCGGCGATCGTCATGCCGATGTCGGGAATGTCCCTGGCGGGCTGGTCCGGAACGTGGTCGGGCGCTTCGCGGGCGATGTGGACCCAGGTGCTCGGCGCGGACTCGCCGGGCTGGTGGAAACGGTACCCGCGTACTCCGACGACGAACCACTTCTCGTCGACCGTGCCGGCATCCTCGATGTCGCCGGGCTCGCCGCACGAGCGACACTGGTCGTCGTACCCTACCCACATGCGGCCGCAGCTGGCGCAGACCCAGCCTGGAGGCGCGGTGCCGTCGGTGCGTGAACGCCTCGAGAACGTCGTGCCTGCCGGTCCTGACCACCTCCGCGAGGAAGCGGTTCTTCAGCGTGTAGATCGCTACCGAGCCGGCCTGGGCCTCCAGCAGCATCGCCTGCGCGTTGCGCCCGCCGCGACGCCAGCGGGAGGCCAGCTTCGCGCGCTCTCGATCGATCTTCGCGCGTCGATTGAGAGCATGCATCGCCTCGGCCGCCCGTTCGACGAGGCGTTCCAGCGGGAGCGAACGGAGCGGTTCTGCCTGGCGTTCGGTCGGTGTCGTCCGCCTCCGGGTCGCCCCGCCGGTCGTCGTCCGTGGCGGCGTGGCCTTCCTGTTCGGACTGTGGCTCATCGGTTCCGTCCCTTCTTGCTGGCGCGCTCGCCCGCCGACTTGCAGCGGGTGATTGCGCTGGGTCCACTTCCCACGGTGCGGCTCCGGTCACCTCCGCGTTCCGCGTGCCGCGATCCCCGGACCGTCCTCGCCGGCTCCTCGTCGGCCATCCGACCGGCCAGCAGCAGCGCGACCACCGACAGGTCGAACGACCAGGAGACGTGGTGGCAGATGGCTCGGGCATCACCAACGATGAGCCCCACGTCGAAGTCATCGAGGTCGTCCCGGCGCAGGCCGCGCCAGTAGTCCGGGTCGTCGCCCAGCTTCTCCTCGACGAGCATCGACAGATCGGCGAGGCACGTCGACAGCGCGCGGTGCGCGGGGATGGCGGCGACAATCTTCGACAGCAGGTGGCGCTCGGTCTCCGCCATGCCGACGTTGGCGCCCAGCAGCGGTTCGATCCGCGCGATCGCGTTCGTCGCCGGACCCAGCATGGCCAGGCAGGTGGCGACCTTCTTCTGGAGACGCCCGACGACCTGCTCGTCCGTCTCCACCGGATCGACGCCGAACGGGCTCTCCACCTCGTCGGTCTCGTCCGAATCCGGCGTCAGCCTCTGGATGTCGGCGTTCGTGCGGATGCTGTCGAGCAGCTCGCGGATGTCCTCGCACTTGCCGCGCGCCTCGTACGATCGAGACAGCACCTCCCGCTGGATCGCCCGCCGGGACCGCAGCCACGAGAGCCTCGACGGGATCTTGGGAGACTCCCCGTTCTTCGGCTTCATCCTCGCCCTCCTCTCTCGCGCCCCTGCCGCCTCCGGGGCGGGGCGCCCCTCGAGCACCGACCGACCACGCGTTCCCATCTCCGTTCTCCTCTCTTCCCCCCCGTCTCCCGGGCCGGGCCAATCCCGGCCGCATTTCGTGGGAAGCGGTCAGCTCGGTCCCCGTCCAACAGGAGACGGCAGGACGGGTGGGGGGGACGATCCTGGAACTGGCCGGTGCACGACGGCGGCCATGACCCTCCCCGGTCCAGTCCCTGGCGTCCTCCGACGGACTGATCGTTGAGCGGGCGGGAGCGGGGCGCGGAGGGTCGACCGAGGGGGCAACGCGGCAGCGATCCGCGCGAGGATCCGACCAGGCGAGGGCTGTGCTTGAACCGGCGTCGCTGCTGGTCCGGACTCCGGCGGCTGGCCGAACGCGACCGTCCTTCCGCCGCCCGCCGCCGCCTACTTCTCGGTCGCGGTCGTGGCGGCGGCCGTCGGTTCCACAAGGGACGGCCTCCGCTGGATTCGGCGCTCTTCGGCCTCCTCCAGCAGCTGCGCGAGGAGCGCTTTCGCCTTGTTCGCCGGAAGGGCCGTTTCCCCGCGTTCGGCAGACATCGTGAGGTGGACGGCGAAGAGCAGCCTCGCGCCAGGGGTCTCCCACGGATTGACGTAGCGGTACCTGCCCGGGAAGGCCTGGGGAGTCAGGACGTGCACTCCCTCGACCTGGACCGCCCCCCAGAGCCAGACGGGATCGAACAGCCGTTCCATCCCGATGACGGACACCGATGGGACCGCGAGTTCCTTGAGGACAGACTGCTCGACCTCGGGATCGTTCGTCTCGATGCCGACGGCGTCCATGACCTCCTGGATCGTGAGCCAGCCGCCGGCGCGCAGCGCCTTCCAGCCAGCCTCGCGCCTGGCAGCCACATCGGGATCGGGGGAGGCGCCAGCCGGCCGATCCCGCAACGGCGCCAGCCACTCCGCCACCCGCTCCGGATCCGCCTGGCCCTGCAGGACGATCTCGCGCCTGTCGTCGCGATCGGTCGCGACGGTCAACTGGATGCCGTCGCCCCGGTGCTCCAGCCCCCAGTCCTGCAGTTCGGTCGCGGTCGCCCGGCCGTCCTCCAGAACGCGCGCGCGGATCGCGAAGTGGGGCGCCAAGTCCCGCTCCGGGTGGCTGGCGCTGTGATCGCAGCGGTACCATGCGACGACGCACATTCCCTGGAGGCCGTCGACGATGCTCACCAAGCTGCGCAGCGGCGGGGGAACGTCGGGGTACGGGATCGGGCGGACCAGCCGCTCGGGCCCGGAGAGCACGTCCTCGATGAGATGCCGCTCGCGCCGCGTCTGCTGATCCAGCAGTTCGGGCGGGCACCCCTGGTCCGCGAGTACCAGGCGACACCAGGACAGGAGACGATCGTGGAGGGCGGCGAGGAGAGCACCGGTCTCCATCTGCGTTCCGGGCGCTCCGGCTTCCCGCGTCAGCTCGGCGGCCGTCAGGATGATCGGCGTCGGGTACAGCCACTCGCCCCGCCCGTCCTTCCACGCCCAGCCGGCCGCCTCGAGCTGGTCGGCAATGCCGTCGAGAGCGGCGATGTCGCTCTCGAACGCGGCGAGCCAGCCGCGGATCGACTTCGCGAAGGCCGCGCCGTTGGTCCTGCCCTCGGCCTCGGCGGCGATGCCCTTCAGAGGCTCGATCCAGCCGCGGATGTTCGCCGGGTCGGCGCCGGACGTCTCCAGTCGCGTGCGGAAGTCGTCCACCAGATCGTCGAGTGCCGTGACCATGAGTCCGGATCTGGCCGCCAGGTGCGCGAAGAGCGCTGCCAGCCCCGCATCCGCCGACGGAAGCGATCCCAGGTCGAGGTAGTGCGCGGCGTCGGTACGGCTCGCCTGCTTCCGGTCTTCCGCGGGACCGGGCCGGGCTTCGCCGCCGCCGGCCACTCTCGTCGCCTCTTCCTTCTCGGCGGGAGTGAGCAGATCATCGATGCTCACCGGCTTGCCGAACGTCGACACTCCCATGCCCGCCATCAGCGGGGAATCCGGGGAGTCCAGCAGACCGAACGCCGCGCAGACCTCCATGGCGGCCCGGACTTCGGCGACAGGCCAGCCGATCGATTCCGCGAGTTCATCGTCCGTGAACGGCACTTCGTGGAAGTTCGCCACGACGTGCGCCATGAGCTTGGCTTCGCGCTTCGTCAACTTGTAGAGCTTGCCGTGCTTGGGTTTCATGTCTTCCTCCCTGCAGCGGTTGCCGTCCGTCACCCGGCCAGGACGGGACGGTGCGGCCCGCGGATCACCACCCGCGCGGCCTCGCCGCGAGGGTCCACGAGCATCACGTTGATGGGGGGCATGAGGACTCCGGTGGGCGCGTGCTGTGCCACCACGCGGTAGTCCAGGTGCGGTCCCGTCGCCGCCCGGTCGACGAACCCGAGCGACATCTCGCCGTTGACCGCGACGATCGCGACGCAGAGCGGCAACTCCAGGCCCGCGTCCAGTGCGTGCTCCAACGCCCCGCGGATCTGTCCCACGCAGTCGTCCGCCTGCTGGTCCATCTGCATCATCGCCGTCCTCCCTTCTCGCACCCCCGCCGCTCCCCGGCGGGACGCTCTCCGAACACCGACCAACGACCCGTTCCCATCTCGCTTCTCCTCTCCATCCCCCGCTCCGGCCGGGCCCATCCCGGCCAGCACCGGGTGAGAAGCGGCCAGTTCGGTCCCCGTCCAACCGGAGGCGACTGGCAGGGATGGAACGGGGCGGACTACCGCCTGCACACGTGGCGGTCGTGCGCGGACCGCCCGTCCGCGAAGGGCCGCTCCCGGGTCCCCCGCCCCGTGGTAGACTTCCTCCACGCGGGTGCCGGAATGGGCGCGGGAACGACGGACGAGCGACGACGGGCCCTGGCGAAGCGGTGGATGGACGCCATCGCCGCCGACCGGGTTGCCAGCGCAGCAGCACGGCCGGCACCGCCCGACCCCGACGGGGGACGGGAACTGCCCCCGCGGCTGGCTGCGGCGCTGCGGGCCTACAAGCCCCCGCCCCCGAGGACGCATCCACGACCCGGCGAGATCTGGACGGTCCGTTCCGGCGCGCCGCGTGATCTTCCCGTCCTGGTGGCGCTCACGGACCGTCTCGGCGACGAATTCGCTGCGGTCTTCGTCTCGAACCAGCTCTGGCTCGCCGCGACCGACGATGTCGTCGTCCCGTCGGCCGACTCGCCGACGGGGGACCCGCTGGCCATGTGCGCCTGGCGCCCGCTTCGCCTTCGCCGCGAGCAGCTGGTGGAGTCGGTCGGCGACCTGCCGCGGGACGCGCTCGACGCCCTGCGACTGCTGATGCGCCGAAGCACGCCGGGAGCGGTGAGGCGCCATGCGACGGGCGCGACGAGGATCGAGGGGCTGCCCCTCATGACGTGGGAGGCGTCGACCGCGGGGAAGCCCGAAGCTCGCGCAAGGTTCCTCACCGGCTCCCGGATTCTCGCGGCGGACGACCCCCGGCTGGCGGCGAGGGACCTCGTTCGCGACTTCACTTCCGCCCTCCTGCCCCTGACGGCGGAGGCACCCGACGTCGAGGAGACGACGCGGGCGGAGGCCCCGCTCTGGCGGCGGCTGGCCGAGCGCTTCCGACGCGCCGTGGACCGGCTTCCGGATCTCCTCGTCGGCGTTCCGGAGTCCGCCGGTGGGCTCATCCCCGCACTGGAACCGGCGGTCGTTGCCGCCGTGCGCGGCGCCCGGAGGGCGGAGGACGCCGTCGTCGAGGAGAGGGCGTTCCGGCTTCCGGGCAAGACCGCGGTGATCGTCTCGGCCGCCTTCTCCGCCAGGGGGATGGCGGTGACGGCACACGCGACGCGCGGGGGCCGGAATCTCCCCGGGCTCGAGATCCGGATTCGGCGACGAACCGGCACCCGCGCGCGCGACCTCGCGACCGGGAAGACCAACCGGGCCGGCATCCTCCGGCTGGGGCCCGTTGTCGCCGTCGAGGGTGCGACCTACGAGCTGGTTGTCGGGTCGCGACGGGAGAAGGTGGTTGTCGGTTTCGGATCCGGAAGACCTCCTCGACCGGATCGAGCGTCTCGTCGACGTCCGCGCTGAGCAGGACTTCGACAGGGCGCTCGAGCTCCTGGACGCGCTCCCGCGCCGCTGGCGGAACGCCCCGCGCGCGCTCGCCCTCCGGGGCTACGCCCTCTACTGCCGGAAATGCCCCGACGAGGCGACCGAACGCCGGAGCGAGAACGAAGGCCGCCGGTACCTCGTCCGCGCGATCGAGACGGCAGGCGACGATCGGCTGACCGCATGCCGCACCGCGATGTGGCTCTCCGAGTGGCATCACCATCGCGAAGAGGGGGCTGCGGCGCTCGAGTACGGCAGGAGGGCCCGGACGCACCTGACGGCCTCGGCCACGCCGCGCCTCGTGGGCGGCGTCGCCATTGCGATCGCGCGCGCACTTCTCCTGGCCGGGGGCCGCCCCGGCGAGGCCACCCGGCAGCTCCGCCGTGCCGTCCGGTACTTCCGGCGGGCGGGCGACCACGCCCGGGAGTTCATGGCCTGGACGCTGCTCGCGGAGCATCTCGTCCGACGGGGGCGGCCGAGGGGCATCGTCCGCGAGGTCGCCACGGTCGCGGGCGCGTGGCGGAGGCGCTTCTCGAGGAGCCCAGGTCGCCCACCATGGACCGAGGCGGTGGAGCTCTCGGAGGCGCTTGCGGCCATCGGGGACGGTCCACGGGCGCTGGACCTGCTCGAGGCCTGCGCGTCGCGCCCCGGAATCCAGCGACGGAAGATCGCCGAGGCCGCCTTCGTGGCGGGCTTCATGCTCCGCGACAGGCATCCCGAGGCGGCAGTTCCGCTCCTACGGCGCGCCACTGGTCTTGGCCTCGACCCCGAACTCGCTGCGCGGGCAGGAATCGCCATCTCCAAGGCGCTGGTCGACGTCAACCGCTGGGACGAGTCGGCCACGGAGAGCCGTCGTCTCCTGCACAACCGCCATGCCCCGATCGACGTGCGGCGCGCCGCGGCGCTCAACCTCGCCGTCGCACTCGCCCAGTCGAGCCGCATCGAGGACACGGCCGAGACCCTGGACGCACTCCGTTCGGCCGCGGCCGACGGCGACCCGGAACTCGTCGCGCAGACCCGGGCCTTCGAGGCGATGGTCGCCACGCGGGCCGGGAGCCACGAGCGTGCCCGCGAGTTGTACGAATCCGCCATCGAGACCGGCGGGGATGTCCTCCAGCCCGATCAGCGGATCCACCTCCTCCTGCGCCTCGCCGAGAACTGCGACGTGCTCGGCGACCGGAGCGCGTCGGCGAAGGCGCTGGCCGACGCGGGCCGGCTGGTCCGCGACGTGCCGGCGTTCGCTCAAGCGAGCTACCACCAGCATCGAGCAGCGCTGGCTCGTGGTCGCGGCCAGTCGCTGCGGACGGCTGCCGCCGATCTCCGCCGCGCCGAAGCGCTGTTCAAGTCCTCCGGCGACACGATCTCGTCGACCGCGTGCCGCCTCGACCGCGCGTCCCTGGCGCTGGATCGGGGACGGACCGCGGAATGCCGGAAGTTGCTCGCCGCGACGAGGCGCGACACGAGCGACGTCCCCTTCCTGAAGGCCGCATGGCACGAGGCGAGGGCGCGACTCGAAGTGCATTGCGACAACGTCTCCGCGGCGGTCGCGCACATGAAGAAGGCGGCGGCTGCGTATCGTCTCGGCGGGCTCCCGATGGCAGAGGCCTCCTCATGGAGCGACGCCGCGCACGTGCTGGACCTGGGCTCCCGGCCCGCCGCCGCGATTGCCCCGGGACGTACCGCGCTCGACCTGACGCTGGCAATGCTCGCTGTCGTCGAGTCGGAGCCGGACAGGCTCGATGTCCTGGCCCGATGCCGTGGATTCGGCGCGCATCTGGTCGATCTGCTGGAGCGCGAGCGGGGTGCCGAAGCCGCGCTGCCCGTCGTCTTCGAGGTCAAGGGAGGGGAGTTTCTCCGGCTCCTCCGCTCCGCCGCGCTCCGCCACCACACACGCGCTGCCGTACCGCTCCTCCAGCCCTGGCAGATGGCCGCGCCCCGGACGGCGGACGGGGGCGGCAGCCTCCACCTGGGGACGCTGGAGGCGATCCGCTCGCATCCCGAGGGCGATCCTGATGCCGGCCGCCGGGCGATGGATCGCTACAGGGAGTTGACCCGGCATCGCGGGGCGACCGCTCCGACGGAACTGGATGTGCGCGACGTACTCGCACGGCTTGGCCCGGACGAGCTCGGGATCGAGTACTTCCTGGGCGAGGACGACGGACAGATGCTCGCCTTCTGCCTCCGGCGGTCCGGCGTGCGCTGCTTGCGCCTGCCGTGGTCCGCGAGGCTGGCTCGTGTCGTCGCCGAGGTCGCCGAACTCGTGCAGTGGGACGGCGCGGCGGGACCTGCGACGGCGGCGAGGCTGCTCGAGTCCGGACTCCGACGCCTGCACGAGGCCCTCGTATCACCGCTTCGCGAGGACCTGACAGGAATCCGGCGGTTGTCCATCTCTCGGGGTGGGACGCTCGCACTCGTCCCGCTCGCGGCGCTGATCGACCGGGAAGGCCGCTTCCTGCTCGACCGCTTCGACATCCGGCACGTGGTGTCCCACGCACAGCTCGCCTGGTCATCGCCGCGTGGGCCCCGATACCGGCGTGCCCTGGTGCTGCGGGGCGCCGACGACGCCGGCCGGACGATTCTCCCGCACGCCGACCGGGAATGTGCGGACGTGGCCGAGTGCCTCACGCGCTCGGGCTGCAATCCGATCGGGGACCGCGCCGGCCTTCGCGCCCTCCGGGCCGCGGACATCGTCCACTACGCCGGCCACGCGGTGTTCGACGAGCAGCAGGGCATGGCCGCCGCGCTCTGCCTCCCGGACCGCCGGCTCCAGGCCGTCGATCTGCTGGCGCTTCGGCTGCCCCACGCGCCTCTGGTAGTCCTGTCCGGGTGCGAGACGGGGCGGGTCGCGACCCGGGGGGACGAGTTCGTGGGGTTCGTCCGGTCGCTCTTCGCCGCAGGCGCCTCCTCGGTCGTCGCCTCCTCCTGGGTCGCGCACGACGAGGGGACGACGACGCTCATGCGCTGGTTCTACGAGGAGCTGCTGTCGAACCGGCTGTCGCCGTCGGCGGCCCTCTCGGCCGCGTCGCGACGGCTTCGGCTCTCCGGGGGCCGGTGGGCACACCCGTTCTACTGGGCGAACTTCCGCTGCTACGGCGCCTCTTGATCGTCGACCTCGATCTCCGGGAGCCGCTCGAAGACGACTTCCAGGAAGCGCCTGGCCATCTCCTCGTCGAGATCGAGGATGCTCACCCTCTCGCGAAGGCGGAGGAAGAAGAGGCCGCGCGACTCGCCCACCTCGTTCTCCGCCGTGCCCTTGGACACGCCGAGCCGGCTTGCGACCTCGGTCAGCGGGAGGGGATTGCCGGGGTCCGCGAAGCGGATCCGTGCTGCCTGGATCGTGCGCCGAGGGAGCTTCTCGATGAGCGTCTCGGCCTCACGGTCCGCCATGACCTCCCATTCGCATGCCGCAGCCTCTTCCTCAGGGCTCCCGCCGTGCTTCCGAGAATCGGGCAACAGGTCCCACCACTCCGGCTGGCGCCCGTCGTCCTCCTGCCGCGTTCCAGGCGCGCGGGGAGTCGTCGGGCGCCCGCCGATCTGTCCTTCGGGGTGGGGCACGAGTTTCGTCCAGCTCAGATCGCTGAGCGTGGACGTCGACTCGGGCCGGCAGAACAGCGTCAGGGCGGTCTCCATATGGATAGCGAGGAACGTGCGGTCCACGAGGGGAGGCAACTGATCGGGGCGATGCGCGGTGAGATCCGACGGCAGGTCCGGAAGGCGGTCGCGAACGGAATCGGTGTCGAGGGGACGCGCCCCCGCCGGCGGCCAATCGGGATCGCTCAGCGCCCACCGCTTGATCGGCACGGCACGGAACGTCGGCGCGGTCCGCAGCGTCGACCTGACCTTGCGGTAGAAGTGGAGCCGCAGCTTGTCGTAGGAGATCTCGATGCTGACGCCCCTTCCGGCCCACCGCACCAGGAACCTGCGCACCTCCACGACCACCACGGCCCAGCCGTTGACGCTCGCCGCAGCCAGCTTCGCCGGGCGCTCGAGCAGGTCGAGAAGGAAAGCCTGGGCGGCGTTCTCGACCTGGGCGTCGAGGGCGGCTCCGGTCAGGCGACGGAACCCGGGGTAGCCGCGGCATCTGCGTCGAATGATCACGACGACCTTCTCGAACGCCATCTTCTCCTGCGCCCGATCCTGCGACCTGAGCATGTCCACAAGGGACTGCTCGGGCACTTGGCGGGGGTCGCTTGCGACGCGCGTCACGCGGCCACCTCTTCCGAGGAACTGGTCACACCGCGCCAAAGGACCCGCGAACCGGACGCTCGACGGTCTTGGTTGGTTGTGGACGCCGTCGCGACCCGCACGATGCGCCTCCCTCCCGCCCGGTGGCGTCGCCCGCCGTCGCGGCCTCGGCTCCCGAGCAGGCTTCCCTGCGCGAGTCCGGATGGTACGCAGCAACGACGAGGGCGGCAACACCTGACGCCGCATCCAACGCGCACGCTTCGCCGCTACCGCAGGTGAAGGGGTGCAGGGCGCCGTTCGCGCCCTGGACTCCTACCCTGCCGACGCCGGATGCTCCGGCATCGCTCCCGATGTCCCGTAGCGCACCGGTCCGTCCCGGGCAAAGCGCGCGACGTCCGCCACCGTGAACTCGTCGAAGCGCATCAGGAGGTCGAACACCGCCTCGATCTCGGCGTCGGCCACCCCCTCGCCGGTGAGGGCATCCTGCTCGGCCGGCGACAGGTCAAGCGCATCGGCCAGACGATCCAGGGGGACCCGGTCGTGGAGCCCCAGCCCGGCCAGGAGGTCCAGGCGCAGCGACCTGTCCCTGCCCGCCGCCGTAGGTGCCCCCCCTGTGCCACAACTCTCCTGCCAGTTCTGCCCTGGGCCATCGTCATCGGCGCCGGACGATCCCCCGCCGGCGACGGCATTCCGAACCGGTTCCCGCTTCTGCCCTGGAAGGGGGGCGGATCCACGTTCAAGGGGGTTTCCGCCAAACGCTGTACTAGAGAGATCCAGTACAGCGTTTGGCGGAAACTCATTTCCAACGTCATTCCGACTCGTTGCGGACACGGGATCCGGAACAGCATCATCGGGGAAGGTCACGTCGAGGGGAATCCGTTCGAAGTACCGGCGGCAGGCCTCGGGGTCCCCGTGGGCCCGGACGGGACGCCCTCCGGTCTCTCCCGCAGGGATGGAGAAGGGGGCGAGCCTCCTGGCAGCGACCAGCTCGGCCACTGCCCGGCGGACGGTGCTCTCCGACAGGCCGGGGTGCATCCGCAGGACCTCGGACACGACCACGAACCCGTAGGTGTCCAGAAACTCGGCGCACGCGTCGGCCGCCCTGGAGGTCCTGGGCCGTCGCATGCGGGGCTGGTTGGCCAGGCCGTCCAGGTCGACCAGGCGCACCGGTACGCCGTATTCCCGACCGAACGGCCTCGAGGACAGCACGATCGATACCTTGTTCGGATCGTTGATCTGCCTCACCCGGTTGAGGGCCTGGAAGAACTCCGCGCCCTCGACGAGCCGACGCACGGACTCGGCGCGGCGGTCGACGAATCCGCGGACTCGAAGCCCCACGGGTCCGCCGGGATGGCCGACCGGGTTGTCGGCCCTGCGCGAGAAGTCGTTGATCGCCACGTACGGCACAACCTGCTCGACGGTGTCGGCGCGGACCGGCTCGTCGCCCTGCCAGAGAGCGGATGCCGTGAACGCGACCTCGTCGGTCGACACGAACGGGTAGCCCAGGAGGACGACCTGCTCGTACTCGGAGCAGTCGGCGCCGCGGAGCCCGCCGTAGTGCATGACCTTCACGCTGTCGGGGAGCAGGGCATGACCGGGCGCGCCTTCCTTGAGGTAGTTGTCCTCGAGCTTCTTGTGCACGACGAGCAGCGTCCGGCCGGCGCACCGCGCAGCCCGCTCGGCCACGACGCGGAGCAGCCGGTCCACCGTCCTGCGCTTCGGCGTCCCGTCGGATTCCATCAGGGACGATCGCGGGTACGTCGCATCGACGATCTGCATCACGGCGCCGGAGAAGGGGACATGGAAGCGGCGGGTCTCGACGGGACGACCGAGAAGACGCTCGAGGATCGCGTGGTCGGCGGTGGCGTCGAGGACGATAACCGGCGCGGAGCCCAGTCGGGGGCGCTCGACCCAGCGGACCTCCCATCTCCTGCCGGACCATCGCACGCCAGCAGCTCGGCCTCGGAGCAGATCGCGGAGACACTCAATCAGCGGCCTCGGGTTCGGCGCGGGGGAGCGCCGCGACGGCGCATGCCCCATCCAGTCGCTGTCGCACTCGGGAAGTCGATGCGCGATTCCGGGACCTGCGCCAGCCCAGTTGATGCCGTCGATCAGCTGAGGCAGTGCGGCGACGTCGGTCTGCTTCTCGATTGCCTCCCGAAGCTGGGCGGGGCCGAGGTGCGCAGTGCCCAGGTCAAGCTTGGCCAGGATCGACAGCACCTGGCGGAGCCGGCCTGCGCTCTGCTCGTCGCGCAGCTCGACATCCGCCGCCCGGTCGAGGTCCCTGGGGCCGAACGACGCGTCGCGCACGCACGCCTTGACGATGTTCTCGTCGATCACCACGAGCGTCGCGTCCTCGGCGGCATCGGTGAGCGACAGGTAGTCGTGCACGCATCCCCATGACGCGTTCCGGTCGCGTCGCTGCGCCTGGTACTCGCACGACTGCATGCCGCTGCGCTCGACGTTGCGAGGGTGGTACGGGCACCGGATGCACAGCTCGCGAGTGACGAGGTGGCCCCACCCGGCCTTCCGGTAGGCATCGACCTGGTCGAAGCGGTCGCAGGTCTCCCCGGAGCGTCCCCGGAGATGAAGCATGCCAGGCAACTTCTTGCGGATGATCTCGAGCTGCGTGTGCCGGTCCGCGAACCAGACGACCCGGACACCCCCGGTGGACGTGCGCATCAACTGCGCGGCATCCTCGACCATGATCGTTGTCTTGCCGATCCCCGGCGGTGCGTCGATGTGGACGACCCCGTTTCCCGCCATCGCCTCGCGGATCGCCTGCCTCATGGACCTCCGTTCCGCGTCCAGACGGCGCTCCAGTGCGGCGGCGGAGAGGATCTCGGGGACCGGCGGCGGGTCCACCCCGGGCGGCAGCGGTTCGGGGTGTCGAGACCCGGGGCGGCGACGATCGTACTTCTTCAACTTCTGTACCGGGCAGGACCTGGAACACGGCAGGCCGGCGGCGCGGAGCGAGCCGCACGACCGGTAGTCGTATGTGTAGGTGCCGTCTCGATTCCTGGCGGCCGACTTGTAGGCGTCGTGGAGCCGACGCTCGCACTTCGCGGCATCCATGTCGTGGGAGCCCAGGTACCTGGCGGCCTCGCGGAAGAGCCGGCGGCGCTCGAGGTCGTTCATCCCCAGGGTCTTGGCGTACGACGCCAGAGTGGTCGTGACCACGTTGCGCCTGTGCACCAGGGTGCGCATGCCGGCGAGCAGGCCTGCGATGCAGGCCGGATGGCCGTCGACCTTCCCGAGCGCGTTCCGGGCCGCCCTGGGCGGAGCACCGCGGGTCCGCCCCTTCTTCCAGGCCTTGGACTTGTCCCCCTTCTTTGCCGCACCGCCCGTGGGTGCGTCCCTGGGTCGGTCTCGACCGGGCCGGGCCGCATGCTTCTTCCAGAGCCCGGCAAGCGCGGGCACGACCTCGTGGCGCTCCGGTTCGTCGGGGACGAGATCGGGAGGAACCGATGCGCGGCGGCGGAGGTCGTCCGCCGAGAGCGTACGAAGCTCCTCGATCGTGAGCGGGATCGCCCAGCGTCCGGTGCCGGAGTGCTGCGTGCCCGGAATCCGCGACTTGTGGCGCACGTCGTACAGCGTCCTGTCGTACTCGTCGGCGATGCCGGCGCAGATCTCCTCCGCCACGGCGCGCATGATCCGGTGCCCGTCGACCCGCGGCTTTTGGCCGAAACAGCGCCACGACACGCGGATGTGGATTGACTTGGAGCCGGTGAAGACGAGCCGGATCGCTTCGGCCGGAACGCCGTACTGGTTCAGCAGGCGATCGACAAGTGCGAGCGCGACCTCCCGGGCGCGAGCCAGTCCGTCGCTCTCATGGTAGTCCGATTCGAGGACCAGGTCGCAGACGTGCGCCGACATGACGTCCGGCTCGAGGTAGACGCACAGCGTCGTGGTCGCGTCCGACTGCTCGGCGAAGGACTGGGGGCTGGCCTGGAGCCGGGCATCGGTCGTCCACCACGGCGCCCCCGAGCGCGCGAGGCCCATCTCGCGGAACAGCGGCGACCCGTCGATCGGCACCAGGCCGGCACGGACCATGCCGACCAGGACATCCGGCATTGGCGGCAGGTCCGCCGATAGCTCGGGCATGGGACAGCCGTCCGCATCGGAAGCGAGCTGGACGCTCTCGTTGAGTCCGCAGACGGTGAACGACGGGCTCTCGTGCGTCTCGCCGCTGAGGAGGACGTGATCGGGCGGCACGGAGAACAGGTACGCGGGCCATCCGGAGTCGGTCTGCAGGACGATGGCGGCTTCGGTCGTGCAGGCCGCCTTCGCGTGCTCGTCCCACGGGATGACGGCAACGATGGGGGACGGGAAGCCGGTTCGGAAATGGACCTGGGGCTCCGGATGGTCATCGAGCCAGGAAGCGAGATCGTCCCGCTCCTCGGGGAGGTCGAGGCGATCCGAGCCGTGCTGCAGGCGCAGCCGGTACCCGTGATCGCAGGCGCGGGCGATTCGCGCCGCGAGCGCTGCCGCCGGGCCCTGGGGAGGAGGCGAGCTGGAACCCGTGCCCGCCTTCGATTCGCCGGTGTCCTCCTCTTTCATCAAAGGCCCCCTATCCGTGTCGATCGCCAGCGTCAACTCGGCCGGAAGGACGGCGGCAGGATGGTCAACCGGCGCCGCGGGAGACGATGGGTCTCCGTCGGTCGCGGGACCGGATTTGGCCGGATTCCACATAGAATTCCGGCGTTCGCGGGTTGTGCGGCATGCCGACATGCTGTGGGACGAGCAGACGGCGGGTCGGCGGGCGAAGGTGCGCGCCGCCCGCACGTCGAGGGCCTAGCGCGCTGCGCAGGGGAGATCTGCGCGCTGCGCGCGCTTCGGGGATGCCTGCGCGCCGAACAAGGGGGCTTGCGCGCCGCGCAGGGGGGTCTTGCGCGCGCGCAAGGGTGGTCAGCGCGCCGCGCAAGGGGGGCTGCGCACTGCAGACGCGAACCTGCGCAGTCGATCCCCGGTCGGAGCTGAGGCGCGCACGGTTGGCGCGACCGACCAGGGTCTGCACGGGCTGCTGGCGGGACGTGCCGTTCATCCATCTCGCCTGGCGGCGCACGGTGGACCGGGGAACTGGACGCATTGCGCGGACTCGCCCTCACCGCGTGTGGGCCTGACGTCGGGCAGGGTCCTCCGGGCGTGCTACCATTTGCACGGCAGAGGAGGCAGGACGTGCCGACGCGTTCGATCGCCGGAGACTCGCAGTGGTGTGCGGCCTGGGAGCATCTGCGGACGCGCGGTGCCCTCGCGGAGGCCGGATTCGCGACGTGCGCCGACCACCGATCGCAGGAAAACGACATCCGGCGCTTCGCCCAACAGCTTGAACGCGTCGCGGCGGCCGTCCAGCGCTACGGTGCAACCCGCCCGCGACACGGTTCGCGCGCCGTGCACTTCGTGCAGGAGGCCGTCGAGTGGTTCCTCGACCAGGAACTCGCCGGCCTCGGTCTTCGACTCGGCAGCGGCCTGCGGCGGGTCTCGGGGTACGGGGAGGAGGAACTCGACATCATCGGGACGTTCCTGGAGGAGGGAGACGGGAACTGGTCCTACAGACTGCGCATGCGCGATGGGTGCGAGGATGGGCGGCTGGCCCTCCACGTCGAGGTGAAGTACCGCTCGTCGGGAAGCGGAGACGCCGTCCCGAAGGCGCTTGCCGACTACCGGAAGCTGCTGCGCTCGGTCGAGGCCGCCCGCGAGCGCGGCGAGAAGCTCCCGTGGACGGGTGTTGTGCTTCTCGGGCCGGCGTGGGCTCCGAAGGCGGACACGATCCTGCGGCGCATCCACGAGGTTCACCACGAGTACCCCGCGGCCCGGGTGCGGCTCGGAGACGAGGACTTCTGGACGGCCGTGGATGCCGTCGTCATGCCGCACGTCCTGTACAAGAAGTACGACCTCTTCGAGACGCCCGCGCTCATGGAAGGCCCGGGAGCGCGATGGCCATGCCTGATCCCGCTGCCAACGGCGGGAGACCTGTCGCTCCGACCGCTCGTGATCGCGCGGGCGTTCCTGCGCCACCGCATCCTGGTCCTGCGCGGTCTGGCCCGCGGCGACGGAGAGGCGTGGCCCGAGTCGCAGAGCGCCGCAATCCTCGGTCCGTACTGCCTCGTTCCCGAGAACGAATCGGCCCGGGCCTTCGTCACCCTGCTGCTCGGGGATGCCGATCCGCGCCGGAAGGTGCTGTTCAACTCGGGGGCGGACCCGGTCTCGGGCAGGTTCGTCGCTCAGCCGATGGACCTCATTCCCGGCATCAGGTGCTCGCGCGGGGCGCGATTCGCCTTGCGCGATGCGCCGGGAGCGCCCGACTCGTCCTCGGCCGACAGCCAGCCGGCCCCAACGACGCGGCGAGGCGATACCGAGCGCGCGCCGTCACGGTCCCGCGTCCGCCCCGGCGCCCGTCGAGGAGGCATTAGCTCGAGTCGCCCGCCGGCGGAGGCGTCCGCCGTTCGCACTGGCTGGAAGCGCCACCCCGCGCGCCTGCATGGAGTCCGGAGATAGCATGCCCTCCGACACCCCGGTCGAGGTCCCCACTCTCTACCCGGCTCTCCGGGAAGCGGTAGGCTGGACCGTCGATGCCGACCACCCCGTCGGCAGGATGCTCCGCCTCAAGGAGCCCGACGCCGGCGTGATCGCGCGCTGGCTGGATGGGCGGTACTCCCCCGTGTTCCTGGACGACCGGGTCCGCTGGGAGGGCGACCGGCTTCGCCGTCTCGCGGAAGGCCTCAGGGACGCGAGGTCCTTCCAGTCGGCGGACGCGGAGGTCCAGACGATCGCCAACCTGCTGCGGGACCGTGCGGTCATGGTAGTCGCCCAGGCGGAGGGGAAGGAGCACGGAAGCCGGACCTGCGATTTCCTGATCGAGGAGCCCTGCCCCGTCGAGGTCGAGGTCCGCGCCCTGCTCGGGCCGAAACAGGCAGTCGAGGAGGCACGCATCGAGAAGTCCCTCCTGGATCGTCTCCTGCCGGCGGCTCGCGCCCACTCGGCAACACTGGTCTTTCGGGTCCGAAGGGTCCGGGGCGAGGATGGCGGACGCCTCGTCCTTGATCCGCGTGCCGAGAGGCGCCTTGCGCTGCGCCTGGCCAAGATCGCCCAGGAGGGCGCCTGGAGGCAGCGCCCTATCCAGGTGGCAGTTCTTCCGGACGGCGAGCCGATGATCGTGGACGGGACCCGGTCCTTGGCCGACGCGCTGGCGACCGTCGAAATCAAGACTTCGCCCCTGGCCGGATTCGTGGTCGGCTACGGCGGGCTGGAACCGCCTTCGGGAGAAGACGAGGTCCGCGAGGCCCTGCACGCCAAGCGGCGACGCCGCCAGAATACCGGCAGTAGGCCGTGGGTCGTCGTGCTGGATCTGTCGGGCGTCCCCTTGCTGGACGAGGAACTCGTGGACAAGGCGATCCTCGCCGAGATGAACGGCTCGCGGAACCTGTCGGCCGTCGTCGTGCAGCACAGGCGGATCACGACGCCTGGATTCGGGTTGTTGCCGGGCGACCCGCTGCTCGCGCAGTTCGAGAGCACCATCGTCGTCAACTCGGGCGCCGCGCACCCCTTGCCGGAGGACATCGTACGGCTGTTCGAAGTGAGCGAGGCCTGCTCCCTCCGATAGCCGGGTGTTCGGTGCCGCCTGGCGATCGACGTCCGGCGCGGCCCGTCTCTCCCTCTTCCTTCGACACCCCACCCACGCGCGGCTGCCTACTTCGCCGCCAGCGCCTGCGCGACCTCCCCCAGCACCCTGCGCTCCATCGTCGCGAACAGGGCGCGGTTCGCGTGCGTCGCCCACTTGTGGGCCAGCCGGCGGCGCTCGCGCTCGAGGTCGAGCAGCGGGAGCACGACGGCGCGGAAGGCGCGGGTGTGGCGGAACCGGTCCCGGGCAGAGCGCAGCTTCATGCACTTCGCGCAGCGCCACCGGCCCGAGTGCTCGTCGAACCGCAGGAACAACGTGCGGGCGCCGCACGGGCACCGCGCCAGGTACCGTGGCCCGAACGGCCGCGGGTCCTGCTCCAGCACCACCTCCTGGTATCCGGAGGGAATCTCCACCTCGACCCGCAGCCGGCCGTCGGGAAAACGCGTCCCGGGGGGTGCCATCCTGCGAAGCTGCGCCGCAGGAAGCGTCCGAACCTCGTCGAGACTCGGAACCGGTCGTCGACTAGTGGTCGGCTCGGGGCTCGTCATGCTCCGGCTCCGCGTCGAACTGCTTCACGTCCCGCGGCTGCCGGACGAGGACCTTGACCTCCGCGTCCCAGCGGCGCTTGAGCGCCCTCAGCCGGCACAGGGCCGTGGCGCTGTTGGCGGTGCTCCCGTTGAGGCTCCGGAGAAGCCCGCCCAGGTCCCTCGCCCGCCGCGTGCTCATCGAGGCGTCCCCGCGGGCCAACTCCGCATTGAGCAGCGCGGCGGTCCTGCCCGCGAGCTGCTCCGTGGCGACGGCGGCCGCGGCGATCAGCACCTCCCCCGCGCCGTCGCCCGGCTCGATCAGCTCGCAGAGCACCGGCGCCCCGACGATCGCCTTCTCGATGAACGCCTCCGGGTTGCCGCGAACGACCCCGGCGGCCTTGGCGAGCTGCCCGATCCTGCCGCGGGCGATCTCGCGGACGATCGGCGAGAGGGCGCGGATGTGGGCGTCGTCGACGAGGCTGCCTCCGCGCCGGTCGGCGACGTCCCAGCCGTCCCTGGCGGGAACGACGTGGACGAGTTCCGCGCCGATCGCCTCCTTGACGGGGCGAAGCCGCTCGTCTCCGTCGTCGAGCGCCTCGTCGTCCGCCTCCGAGACGAACGGGCTCGCGTCGGTCTCGACCGGCACGCCGTCGGGCCCGACCTCGTCGTCCACCTCCCCGCCGCCGCGGCCTGCTCCGCCAGCATCCGGAGCGCGGGGGCGCAGATCGTCGAGCAGGTCCGACAGCGGCTCCTGGCACGCCGGCCCGGGTTCCGCAGGATCCTGTGCGATGGCTTCCTCGGGTGCGTTCATCCGTCCGCCTCCAGCTTGGCCCGCGGCCGGGCCAGCAGCTCGCGACGCTCGCGGTCGGCCCGGATCCGGGCATGCATCTCCTCGACGGTCTCGCCCAGGACCGCGGCCGCCGCCTCGTCGAGGCTCGCCGGGCCGGGCGGAAGCCCCAGCCGGCGGCGGAACTCGCCGCACTCCTCGAGCCCGCGCACGACCGTTCCCTCGATCTCCGCGAGGTCGCGCCGGAACGTCTCCACCTCCACCGGGTCCTGCACCCATCGCGCACCGGCGCGGACAGCCTCGTCGATCTCCTCGACATGCACCTGGACGAGCGTCCGCAGGCCGAAGAGCGCCGCCTCGATGTCGCGCATGGCAGACTGGGGACCGAGACCGCGTCGCGCGGCGATCCCGATCATGGACTCGAGGGAGTCGAGGTACCACGGCACTTGGCGATCGATCTGGCGCCGGATCCGCCGGATTCTCGTCGAGAACTTCGCCACGGCCCACCTCTCCTGCCGCGCTCGCATCCGCGCGGCCCCGTCAGAATGGTATGTCCCGGCCGGGAAGCGCGGAAGATGGGCAGAATGGGCGTGCCACAACCCGGGCCGGCCGCCGGGGATGCAGGGGGGCGAAGCGCCGGAACGAGCGCGGATCTACTCTTCCAGCTCGATGTCCCTGTACTCGAAGTCGGTCGGGCCGCGTTCGA
>CAZMRP010000003.1:0-59248 GCA_964568275.1 uncultured Myxococcales bacterium | reverse complement strand
CTCGGCTGGCCCTACGCTAGGCTGGTGCGGATGATGAGGGTGCTGTGCGCCTTCCTAGAGGCCTGCCCGTAGGAGGGCTGCGCGGGAATCCAGACAGGGCAGCTGCCATGCTATCTCCACGTCTGGGACGACAGGTTCGCGGCTGTGTCCCCCCATCGTGCCCTTCCGAGGGTCAGCCGAGGGAGTCAACGGTCGCGGCAGCAAGTCTTTGAACTGCTGCCGGACGGCGGATTCCGAGGAGCCGCCGGCGTCGACGATCCCGAGGCGAACGCCATCATCGCCATCCGGGTGGACTTGGCGAGGCTCATGCGTCAGGTCGTCGAGTTCGAGCGAGCGGCGCTTGGTTGATATGGTACGCCATCTGTACCATAATCCGGCCGGAGGTGGTTGATGTCGAACGGAAGCTCGTGCCCCGTGTCGTGTCCCGGCCCACTCCTGACGGCGGGCGACCTCTGCCGCTGGCTCCGCGTCAGCCGCTCAAGCGTGTATGGTTGGGTGCGCCGGGGTTGGCTTCCCTGCATCCGGGTGGGCGGGGTCCTTCGGTTCGACCCGGTCGAGGTTGATGCCTTCCTGACGCGCCCCGGGACGGGGATCAGCACGCCCCGCCGCCCTGACGCCCCGGTCCCGGACTAGCATCGGCAGAAGCCCCACTGGTCTGCGCGGGCGGGCCGCGTGGCCGGACGCGGCCGGCGCGGGCACCATCGGTCCCCGGCATTCCACCAGGAAGGGCCCCACCGAAGTCGGCACCTGAGCACCAGAGAACCCTGGAGCATTCTCAACGCCGTCGATCCCGGCGGCGCTTCACGAACAAGGAGTTGACCATGCAGCTCGTGATCTGCGCGGGCCCGCTCTGCGCGGGGCTCGTGCCGCCCGAGGTCGATGGGATCGAATCGTTCGTTCGCCCGGCGAGGACCGGCGAAGCGGCGGCGACGGGCTGCTGTCCGACGTGTTCGGGCAGCGGCGTGCGCACGTTCCGCCGGCGCACCTTGCGGTGTGTCTCGACCTGCCAGACCTGCACGGGCTCGGGTTCCGTCGAGGGCATGTTCCTCGCCCGCGTCGTCGGGGACGAGGGCTCGCCCGCCGTGATGCAGTTCCTCGCCTGGGCCCGCGAGCACCGTGTCCGCACCGACGTGCAGATGGCGGTGCGCGACAAGCGCGGGGCGGGGTGGGCCCTGGCGTGGCGGGGGCTGGACAGCCGCCCGCTGCGCCGGTGGCGCGACCGGCTCGTTGCCCGGGAGGCGCTGGCCATCTTCGTGGACCAGGACGACGTCCACGTTGCGCTCCATGCCGTTCGCGACGACGGGCGCGTCGCCATCGCCGGCATCTGGGACGTGCGCATGGCCGATGACGGCGCCCTCATCCGGACGTGGTCGGAGCGCGCCAGCCGCTCGCTGGCGTGGCGGAGGCGCATCCGTTTCCCGTCCGAAACCGTCCAGCAGACGCTCCAGCAGGCGCGAACGACCTCGGCCGCCGCCCATCCCGCCCGTCGTCACGCCCGCCCCGCACACCGCACCCAGCCGCCCCCGGCGACGCTAGCGCCGCAGACGGCATCCCCGGCGACGAACTGAAGCAGTACAGCGTCCGGCCGCCCCTTTCTGGCGGCAGGAAGGAGCAGACGATGGAGACCTGCGCCGTCGAGACCACGCCGTCGGCCGCGGCGACGACCGCACCGATGCCCTGCCCGCTTCCCGAACGCACTCCGCGCCTGCTGACCCACTCGAGCATGCAGGCGTGGTCGACGTGCCAGGTCGAGTACAAGTTCTGCTACGAAGACCTCATCGTCCCGACCGCGTATCCCCCGGCGTTGGCCATCGGCTCCGGCGTCCACGCCGGGATCGAGGCTCTGCACCACGGTCGCTCCCTGGCCGAGGCGTGGGTCGTCGCGGCCGGGAAGATGGAATCGTTCGCCGCCCGGGCCCGGCTGTCGCTCGACGAGACCGGGAAGGCGGCGCTGGCCGAGAGCATGGCCTGGGACGCAGCGAAGGCCCACGCCATGCTCCGCGCTTGGCTGGAACAGCACGATTCCGCGCCCCTGGCCGATGCCCACCCCGAGGTGCTGACGTTCCTCGACCGCGACCTGGAGGTCATCGAAACCGAGTTGGCGCTGAATGCGCCGCTCCGCAACCCGCTGACCGGCCGACCGTCCCGGACGTTCATGCTCGCCGGGAGGATCGACGCTATCGCCCGCCGCCGCGGCAACGGTGCCGACGGCTACTGCGTGGCTGAGATCAAGACGACGAGCGAGGACC
The DNA here is from genome assembly GCA_964568275.1 of uncultured Myxococcales bacterium. Lineage (GTDB taxonomy): Bacteria > Myxococcota_A > Polyangia > DRWM01 > JAAZOP01 > JAAZOP01. The sequence continues at coordinate 56,999 of CAZMRP010000003.1, read as the reverse complement.
TCGACGCGTTCGTTGAGGCGATGCGGTTCTCGGCCCAGCCCGCAATCTACCAGGCGCTGGTCGAGGAGCATCTCGACGGTGGCCACGGCCCGTGCCTGGGCGCGGTGCTGGACATCGTCGCGAAGCCACGCATCCGGCCGAGGAAGGACGAGACCCCCGAGGCGTTCGAGACGCGGGCGCTGGACGAGTACCGCAAGGAGCCGGAGAAGTCCTTCAGGCGCGTGGTGCTGCCCGTGAACGATGAGTTGCGGCGCGAGGCGATGGTGAACCTGTGGCGCGTCGCGGACGGAATCCGCCGCGCCGAGAAGTACGGCTACGTGAGCAAGCGCGGCCCGGCGTGCCGAGGCGCGTACGGCGTGTGTCGGTACCGGCCGCTCTGCTGGCACGGCGACGCAACGGGGTTCATGACGAAGGACGTCGCGCACGAAGAGCTGATCGACGAGGCATAGCCCGTCGGAGAAGGAGAAGACGATGGAAACGAGCGTGCAGGATGGGACCGTGATGGTCCACCCCCGGACCGAGAGCAACGAGGGCGCCGACGCTGCGATCATCCGACCCGACGACAGCGGGCCGGTGTACGAGGACGACGTGCTGGTGCCGCGCTACGCGGTGGTCCAGCCGACGAGCAAGGAAGGGACACCGGGCACGTTCCGCTCGAACCTCGACGGCTCCGAGCGGAGCGAGCTTCGGCTGGCGCCGCTGCGCATCCAGCGCGGCCGGGTGCTGTGGGGCGCGGAGATCGGGAGCGATCCGGTCTGCCGGTCCGACGACGGCCTCTACCCGTCTTCGCTCATCGAGAAGACGGTGAGCGAGGCCTGCTGCATCGTGGCGGGCCGTCGCCTTCGCCCGGTCTGCCCGAAGGCGGAGTGGCCGCGGCAGGGACGGCCCGAGTGCAGGGACACGTTCCTCATGATCGCCTTGGACCTCTCGACCGAGACGCCCTTCGCGATGGGCTTCCACGGGGCGGCCATCCGCACGATCAAGATCATCCGCACCCTCGCCTGGCAGCGGCGCGTGGCGCTCCACGACCTGGAGTGCGTGCTGAAGCTCCGGCGCGAGACCTCCGCCAAGGGCAACTACTTCCTGCCCATCGTGGCCGCCGTGCAGCCGGTCAGCCCCGCCGGCAAGTACCGGGTATGGTCCGAGCGGTTCGCCCGGCTCGACGTCGGCGCCCAGTTCGAGAACGGCAACGGCAACGGGCAGGCCGACGAGAACCGGCCGTTCTGACCCTCCCCGGCACCGAGGACATCGACATGAAGATCATCGATCAGATCCAGGCGGCCAGGCGGGTGGGTGTTCCCATCGTGGCGCTGTCCACCGCCGACGCCGTCGCTACCGGCGACACCATCGCGCAGAACCTCGGAACCGGCGTCGTCGGCTGGGATCTCATCCGGGGCGCCTACCCCCTCAACGAGGCGGGTCAGGCCGCGTCGGAGGCGGCGGTCGGCGGCGACGCGGCTTCCATCACCGGGCCCGCCGACATCCTGGAGCGCGCGGTCCGCCTGCCGAATGATGCCGTCATCCTGGTGTTCCAGGGCGACCGTTGCCTTTCCGGACCCTCGTCCGAGGCGGTCATCCAGGGAGTCGTCAACCTCCGCGACCGGTTCAAGCAGGACGGCCGCATGCTCGTCCTCCTGGGCGCTTCGTTCTCGCTGCCGCCAGAACTGGCACACGACGTGCTGACCATCGAGGAACCGCTGCCCGAAGGCGAGGCGCTCGGGGAGATCGTCCAGGCCCAGGTGCATGCGGGGAAGCTGCCCGACCTCGACGCCGAGACGCTCGGCCGCGCCGTCGCCGCCGTCCGGGGCCTCTCCCAGTTTGCCGCAGAGCAGGCCGTCGCGCTCAGCCTGCGCAAGAGCGGCCTGGACCTGGGCCGGCTCTGGGCGCGCAAGACGTCGTTCATCCGGCAGACCGCCGGCTTGGCCATCGACGAATCCGTCGACGACTACGACTCCATCGGCGGGTTGGCCGCCGTGAAGGAGTTCGGGAGGCGTCTGCTGGCGGGGCGGGACCGCCCGGCGGCGGTCATCTGGGTGGACGAGATCGAGAAGCAGCTCGCCGGCGCCTCGGGCGACCTGTCGGGCGTCGCGCAGGACCAGCTCGGCGTCCTGCTCCAGCACATGCAGGCCGGCGGCTCGACGGGCATGATCTGCGTCGGTCCGCCCGGCAGCGCCAAGAGCATGTTCGCCCGGGCCACGGCGCGTACCGGCGGAATCCCGTGCGTCCAGCTCGACCTGGGCGCGGCCAAGGGCTCGCTGGTGTCCGAGTCCGAGACGAAGATCCGGAGCGCGCTCCGCGTCGTCACGGCCATCGCCGGCGGGCACGAGCTGTGGATCGCGACCGCGAACGGCCTCGACCGCATCCCGCCCGAGCTGCGACGCCGCTTCTGCTACGGGATCTGGACGTTCGATCTTCCGTCGGAGGACGAGCGGGCCGCCATCTGGCGCATCTACGAAACGAAGTACGGGCTCGACGGACAGGACCACCCAAACGACTCGAGCTGGACGGGCGCCGAGATCCGCACGTGCTGCACCATCGCTTGGCGCCTCGACTGCTCGCTGAAGGACGCGTCCCGCTTCATCGTGCCGGTCGCCGTGTCGAGCGCCGAACAGGTCGCCGCCCTCCGCCGGCTCGCCCATCACCGGTTCCTCGATGCCAGCCGCGGGGGTGTCTACGTGAACCCGACCGCGTCGCCGGCACCGGCGTCGGAGCTCGGCCGCGCCATCAACCCGGAAGGCAACTGACCATGTCCCACTACACGAGCATCGCGCTCGAGATCCGCGACCGCGACGCCCTGGTCGCCGCGCTCGCCGACCTCGGCCTCGACAAGGTCGAGGTCCACAACCAGCCGCAGCACCTCTACGGCTACGAGGCCGACGTGCGCCCGGAGAAGGCGGAGGTGATCGTCCGCCGCGACCACGTCGGTCCGCTGTCCAACGACATCGGGTTCCGGAAGACGGCGAGCGGCGCCTTCGAGGCCGTCATCTCCGAGTACGACCAGCAGAACGGCTACGGCCAGGACTGGCGCAACCGCCTCCTTCAGCGCTACGGCCGCCATGTCGCCGTGGCCAAGCTCGCCAAGAAGGGGTTCCGGGTCGTGCGGGAAGAGGCCCGGGACGGGAAGCTGCACGTCGTCCTGCGGAGGTCCGCATGAAGCCCGTCGAGATCGAGGTGGTCGTCGGCGAGGACGGGCAGGTGACGCTCCACGTCCAGGGCGCCAAGGGCAAGACCTGCACCGACCTCACCGACGAGGTCGAGAAGGCGTTGGGCAAGGTGACCAAGCGCACGGCGACCCGGGAGGCGTACGAGGTCCCGCTCCAGGCGAAGCGATGCGCCCGCCACTGACCCTGCGCGTCCACGCCCTCCTCGAACGCAGCTACGCCAACGGCCCGGGGCGCCGCGCCGTCATCTGGGCCCAGGGTTGCAGCCTCCACTGCGACGGATGCTGCAACCCCGACGCCCAGGACTCGCAGGGCGGCACGGACATGCCCGTCGGGGATGTCGTCGCCTGGGTGCGATCCACCTCCGACATCGAGGGAATCACCGTTTCCGGCGGGGAACCCCTCCAACAACCGGATGCGGTGGAAGCGCTCCTCCGGAAGGTCCGGAAGGCGACCGACCTGTCCGTCGTGCTCTTCACCGGCTACGAGTGGAACTACCTCCCCGGGAAGCCGCGGCTCATGAACGTGGCCCGCCTCGCCGACGTCGTGGTCGCCGGTCCCTACCGGAAACGCCAGCACCTCGGGTATGCCCTGCTCGGATCCACGAACCAGACGATCCACCTGCTCACCGACCGCTACACGCTGACCGACCTGGAAGCGGTGCCCGGGATGGAGGTCGTGCTCGACCGGGGCAAGGCCGTCATGACCGGCATCAACAACGCGACCCTAACCTGACCCCAGACCAAGAAGGAGAAGACCGACATGACGGAAGCCGCTGCCGGCACCGGACAGGTGCCGCTGCCGATGAACGGAAACGGCCACGGCCTGCTCGACCGCGCCGTGTGCCTCTCGCTCGCCGTCGGGTGCCTCGGGACGCGCCGCAAGGTGTCGTCCTCCAACATCCAGGTCGACGCGGACAAGGACCTGCTCCATGTCAGCAAGGCGATCCTGGAGTCCGACGAACTCGACGCCATCAAGACGCTCGACGGCGAAATGCGGGCGTGGCTCGCGAAGAGGGCCCTCCCGTCGCCGTTCAGGCGCGGGACGTACCTCATCCCGATCGACCTCGTGGAGCAGGTGGACGGCAAGATCGTCGAGTACCAGGAGAAGCGCCGGTTTCTCGCCGACGCGTTCCTGGCCGTCTACGACAAGTCGGTCGAGGATGCCAAGAAGCGGCTCAACGGCCTCTTCGATGCGAGCGACTATCCGAGCGACGAGCGGGTCCGCGCGGCGTTCTACGTGGACGTGCGGTACCTCGCATTCGGCGTCCCCGCGAAGCTGGAGGGGATCCGCAAGGACCTCTTCGAGCGCGAGAAGGCGAAGGCCGAGGCGCAGTGGCGCGAGGCGTCCGAGGAGGTGCGGCAGGCGCTGCGCGCCGGCCTCGCCGATGTCGTGGACCACATGGTCGAACGCCTGCAGGGGAACGGCGACGCGAAGCCCAAGGTCTTTCGCGACACCCTGGTCGAGAACATGACCGACTACCTGGACCTCTTCGACCCGCGGAACGTCACCGACGACACCCAGCTCGCCCAGCTCGTCGAGCGCTGCCGCAAGACCCTCGACGGCGTGGACGCCAACGCCCTTCGGGCCAGCGACGCCATCCGGACCAAGGTCCGCGACGGGATGGCCCAGGTCCAGTCCGTCCTGGACACGATGGTGGTCGACCGGCCGGCTCGTCGCATCGTCCTGGAGGACTGAGCGTGTCGCGGAACATGCGCCCCGAGGCCCGGCGCTGGGGTCCGGCGGCTGGGGTGTTCGTGACCGCCACGACCGCCATCGACCTCCTGGCCGCCGTCTCGCAGGCCGAGCCCGAGATCGCCATGGAGTACGCCGACGAGGCGAGCCGCGACCAGTACCGCGTCCGGTGGGCGGACGCCGCCGGGGTCCTCGACCGGTTCGCGGAGATGGACGAGCGGCTCATGTCGTTCGCCATCGCCGAGGTCGAGGAGTTGCGGAGCGAGGCCATTCGGCCCGAGGAGAACGCGCTCGTGTTCTTCCGCAACCTCCACGCCTGCGTCGAGTCGTGGCGCGAGTTCGTGGACCCGGACGACGGGTCGTTCGAGCTGCTGATCGACGCGTAGTTCCCCGCGGGGACGGCCGGGGGACGGGAACCCCACAGGGGCAAAGCACCGAATCCGGTCAGCACCTTGCCCGCCCCCCGGCCACCCTCTTCCAGAAAGGAGAGCGACTTGCTCGCACGAATCCACGGCGCCGTCCTGGACGGCGTCGTCGCCAACGATACCGTGATCGAGATCGAGTACGACCGGCGCTGGGCGGCCCCCCGGTGGACGGGCTGGGTGCAGCGGGCCGCCAGGGAGTGCCTGGTTCGCGTCCAGTCCGCCCTGCGCCGCTGCGGCTTCGACCTCCCGCCGCACTGCATCATGATGGGCGCCGTTCCCGGCGACCCGCCGGTGCGCTCGGCCGCGCTGGACCTCCCCGTCGCCATCAGCCTCCTCGTCTCCACGGGCAACCTGCCGCCGGAGGTCACGGACGCGACGTGGTTCGCAGGGGAGTTGACGCTGGCGGGCTCGGTCCTGCCCATCCGGGGCGCGCTCCCCGCGGCGCTGGCGGCGAAAGCGGCCGGCGCGACGAGCATCATCGTGCCGACCCGGAATGCCCGGGAGGTCGTGCCCTGGGTGGAGGGGATCGAGGTCCTCGGCGCCCCGACCCTGGGCGACGTGCTGCTGCATCTGCTCGGGCAGCAGCGGCTCACGGCGACCGTGGCCCCGACCGGCACCGGCACCGGCCCAATGCGGGACGACGACATCATTCCGGGATCGCCCGAGGCGCGGCGGGCGCTCGAAGTCGCAGCCGCCGGCGGCCACCATCTCCTGCTGGTCGGGGCACCAGGGTCCGGCAAGACGCTCTTGGCCAGCCGGCTGTCGCTCCTCCTGCCGCCGCCGGCGCTCGATGAGGCGCGGGAGACGGCGACCATCTGGTCCGCCGCCGGCCTGCTGGACCCCGACCGCTACGACCCGAGGCGGCGCGAGTTCCGGGCGCCGCACCACACCGTAAGCTTCGCCGGCCTGCTCGGCGGCGGAAACCCCACGCGGCCCGGCGAGGCGAGCCTCGCCCACCACGGAGTCCTCTTCCTGGACGAACTGCCGGAGTTCAACACCGGAGCGCTCGAGATCGTCCGCCACGCCGTCAAGACCGGCGAGGCGTCCATCTGCCGCTCGGACGGCACCGTCCGGCTGCCGGCCCGGTTCCAACTCGTCGCCGCCGCGAACCCCTGTCCCTGCGGGCTCCAGGGGAGCGCCCTCCGCACCTGCCGCTGCAGGCCGACCGCGGTCGAGCGGTACCGGAGTCGCTTGCGGTTCCCGCTCGGCGACGTGTTCGACATCCAGGTGCGGGTTCGCCCCGCGCCCGTGGGCCAGGACCTGGCCCCGACGACGACGATCGCGGCCGCCAAGGCGCGCATTGCCGTGGCACGCAGCCGGCAGGCGGAACGGGCGAAGCGCCTCGGGCTCTTCGCCCAGGCCAATGCCGGCCTCGCCGAAGCCGACATCGTCCGGATCGTCCCCCCCGACTCGCCGGCGCGGCGGGCACTGGAGGTGGCCGCCGACCGGGGCGGAATCGGACGCGCCGTGGTCCAGCGCGCTCTCCGCGTGGCGATCACCATCGCCGACCTTGATGGCGCCGACGGCGTGGAGAAGCGCCACATCACCGAGGCGCTGGGCCTGACCGACCCGGATGGTTCGTGTTCCCCGATGCCGCCCGACGGGGAGGAGGATTGACGTGGGAATGGACGAGAAGGCGAAACGCAGCGCCCTGGTCTGCGTCTCCGCCCGCGAGATGGCGCACGTCCTGGCCGGCCTGCGCCTCCTGCAGACCGTCGGCCGGCACTCCGCCGACTTGGACGAGGTCGCCACGGACGCCGGGAGCCACGAGCCGATGGCGCCCGGGGAGATCGACGATCTCTGCGAGCGCCTGAACCTCTCCACCACGGTGGGGGAGACCATGCGCGGCCTGCCGTCGATGGTCGTCCTGAACGACGGAGAGACCTGGACGAGCCTCGACGACGTCGAGCTCGTCTTCCTCCCCGCCGATGCCGACGAGGACGTCATGGGCATGTACGACAACGGCGAGGACGCCGATCACATCGTGCCCGAAGTCGAGTTCACGCCGCCCTCGGGCGTGTTCGACCTCGACCAGTTGGTGCGCGACCTCCCGGCGGATGTTCTTGAGCAGTACCGCCTTCGGGCAGGGAAGGACTTGGGCGGATGAAGCACGCCAAACCCAAACCGCAGAGGGACATCCGGCAGGCCGTGGACCGCCTGTCGGTCGAGCGGCTCCTGTCGGAGACGACGATCCTGCGCGTGACGCTCGACTTCATCGAGGAGCACGGTCTCGCCGGCGAGTACATCCGGTACATCTGCCGGAGGTCGCGATGACCGGGAAGCGGCCCGAGGGACCGACAACGCATCTGGCGCTCGTCGAGGGGGTGGAGTCCGCTTCCCGGCTGGCCGCGAAGCTGGTCGCCGCGTCGGCGTGGTTCGACCTGACACCCATGCCCGACGGCTTCTACGCCGTGAAAGTGAAGTCCGAGGCCGCCGTCGTGACCCTCGTCCAGCAGCATCTCGGCGGCGCGCAGCCGCCGGAAACCGGGACGACCGTGCCGAAGGACGTAGCCGACCGCCTCCATCGCTGGGGCGACCGCGACGACCTCTACTCCGACTTCGTCGACCGGTTCCTGGCCGCGTACGACCAGGACGGGTTCACCTGGGGCGAGCAGTTCTTCTGCGACCCGGAGACGCGGAAGACGTACCGGACGCAGCTCACGCTGGAGATCGACGAGGTCGAGCCGCCCGACGACGACTCCTGCCCCGAGTGCGGGGAGGGGCTGGCCGACGCGACGGACATTCCGGACGATGTCGTCTGCGAGTCGTGTGGCTGGTCGCGCTCGGGGATTCGTCGCTGCATCCGCTGCGGCGGCCGGGAAGACCTCGTGCCCGGCGACGCCGTGTGCAGCAAATGCAGGAGGTGACCTTGGAGACGAAGGGAAGCGCGCTCACCGAGGAGGAGAGGCGCGCGTTCGAGGAGGTCCAGGCGGCGCAGGACGAAGGCCGCCTCTGCCTCGTCCGCTCGATGCTCGACGGCCGGGAGCGCGCGGCCGTCTGCAGCGTCTTCTCCGACGACGACGGCATGCTCGTCGTCATGCCGCACGCGGTGCTCATCACCGATGACGAGGCCGGGCGCATCGCCGACCCCGACGGCCGGCCGACGACCGTTCGCGCCCTCGACGACCTGCAGGCATAGACGAAAGGAGATGTGAAGGGTGGGAACGCTCCGGTTCCGGCTGGACGAGATCCGGCCCCTGGCGCGCCACGCGCTGGGATGCACGAAGTACCGAAGGACGTTCGTGGAGGAGGAGGAGGAGAAGCGGGAGCCGGGCCCGGCCCTCCACCTGGTCCACGACCAAGGCGTCTACGTCATGAGCAACGGGCTCCCGATGGACATGGTCGGGAGCGGAAAGAGCCGCCAGGCCCGGGTCGCGTACGCCGCCGGCTGCGACCCGCACAGGGACGCGGCGTGGTGGGAGGAGTCCCGGGCCCTGGTGGGCGGCGACGACTTCGTCGAGCCCCTCCCGCTCGAAGAGGGCTTCCGCGCCGCGGTCTTCGACGAGACGATGGACGAGATGGTGATCGAGATGGCGCCCGACCGCATGACGGTCAAGGTCGCCCGCCACGCGCGCCGCGATCCAATCGGCAAGCCGCGGGAGGAGATGACCCGTGGGTGATCGCTGCGGGATGACGCTCTGCTGCCGTCCCGAGCACCAGGGTGTCCTCGAGGAGATCGGGTTCCACGTCGTGGAGACCCGGCACGATGGCCTCCACATGGAGGCCGCCGAGATGAACTACGCCGGCGATTCCGAGATGCGGGACTTGGCGGCGAAGGGGATCCCGTTCCACGCCTCGCACGGCGGAGGGTACGAGTACTGCGACGGGCGGTACGCCTGCGACGGCCGCCGCCTCGTCCACGTCGATTGCCTCCCCGGCGGCGGTCTGCCGGTCGTCGAGGTCGGCGAGGACGGCGTTCCCGACGCCGACCAGATGCACCAGGTGCACGAGCTCAACGACGTGCTCGCCGCGGCGAGGACGGCGATCGCCGACGGGCTTCCCCGCGGCCGCCGATGGAAGTCGGCCGACGAGATCCTCAAGGGGATGGACCCGGGCCTGTTCCGCGAGCAGCGGCGCTGGCTGCTCGCGATCGTGCGGGCCATCCGCGACGGCACGCTCGTCGACTCCGGCGGCCTGGACTGGAAGTCGGCCGCCGACGCGCTCGACGGACTCGAGAACATGCTCGATGACGTGGCCGACTTCGCGACCGACGTGCTCGGCATGGACTGCCTGCTCGAAGGGCCGCCGGAGGAGCCGTGATGGAGGCGGCGATCGTCGTCACGCTCCGCATCCGGGGCGCCGGCACCGACGACTACGGCATCATGAGGATCGAGGTTCCCGCGTCGAGCATCGACTGGTCGCTGGCCGATGGTCCGCGGGACCCCGTCGGCCTCGACGACATCTACCAGGTGGACATCGCAGTCCGGCGCCCGAACGCAACGCCGCAGACCGACACCTGGGACCGCGCCTGACCCACCCCAAGACCAGGAGGAAGAAGATGGAGAAGCCGAAGTGGGGATGCCCCGACTGTGCGTCGACCGAGGTCATCCAGCACGTCACGATGGACGCGACCCGCAGCGGCCGTTTCCGGGAGCTCAACGGGAGCTGGGCGTTCGACGGCGAGGACGAGGTGGACCGCGACTCTCTCGACCTCTCGGACGAAGGGGAGTTCGAGTGCTCGGACTGCGGCGCAGACTTCGAGAAGCCGGCCCGCATCCGCGAGGAACCGGGGATCCGGGTGACCTTCGAGGTCTCGGGCGAGGCGTACGAGAGCGGCGAGCACGGCATCGAGAAGGAACTCGACCTCGACCTCGGCGCCCGGTTCGAGGTGCTGTGCAAGGACGAGGAGCAGGTGCGACGCCTGTTCGAGACGCTGCGCCTGTTCCTGAAGGGCGTCACCGAGTCCGCGCAGGCCGGGCGCTGACCGACCGCCACGCCGAGGAATTGGACATGCTCGACACCAGCGGCGTCGAGGATCGACTCGCGGCCGCGAGGACCTTCGCCGACGGCGTGGGCCTGCGCGACAACCTGGAGAAGCAACTGCTGTTCCTGGACGAGTACGCCGAGGACGGTGACCGCGGAAAGACCTGCTGTCGGCTCTACCACGACTTCGCGCCGCACAGCTTCGGCTTCCTGATGGCTGTGCGCGCAAGGGGCGGAGCGTACGAAGACTGGTTCAGCGGCGCGCTCATCTTCCACGGCCCCCACGACGGCGGCGGCAGCGGGAGCGCGCCGACCCTGGCCGTCTGCCTCCAGCCGACCGTCGGCTGGACCGTGCACACGTAGGAGGTGCCGATGCACGAGAAGATCGCGGCGGTGGAGACCGCCGTCCGCGCCATCCATCGCCAGTTCGGAGTCGGGAGCATCCTGTCGCTCGGCGACGGCAGCCCCGGCGAGCCCGTCGCGGCCGTTTCCACCGGTTCCCTCGGCCTCGACGCCGCCGTTGGCGTCGGTGGCTACCCTCGGGGCAGGGTCGTCGAGCTGTTCGCATCGAGGGGCGCGGGGAAGACGACGCTGGCCCTCCACGCCGTCGCCTCGGCCCAGGCTGCCGGCGGCATCGCCGCGTTCGTGGACGCCGACCACACGCTGGACATCCGGTACGCCGCCGCCCTCGGGGTCCAGGTGGACAAGCTCTATCTCTCGCAGCCGGACACCGGCGAGCAGGCGCTCGAGATCGTCGAGATCCTCTGCCGCTCGGGCGGCGTGGATCTCATCGTCGTGGACTCCGTCAACGCCCTCACGCCCCGGGCCCAGATCGAGGGCGAAGCCGGCAAAGAGTGCTCGGGCATCCAGGCGCGCCTCATGAGCCAGGCGCTACGCAAGCTGACCGCGGTCGCCCACCGCACCGGCACCTGCCTGCTGTTCGTGACCGAGGTCGAGGGCGGGGCGAGCGTGCCGTGCGCCAACGCGCTCAAGTTCTACTCGTCCGTCCGGCTGGACGTTCGCAAGGTCCAGGACGAACGGGACGGTGAGCGTGTCGTGGGGCATCTCACCCGCGTCCGCGTCGTCAAGAACAAGGTCGCCCGCCCGTTCGCGGAGGCGGAGTTCGTGATCCGCCACGCGACCGGCATCGACCGTCTGGCCGAGCTGGCCGACCAGATCATCGCGCACGGCTTGCTGGACGGGTCGGCCGACCTGCCGGTGGCCATCGCCAGAGATCACAAGAAGCTCGCCGTCGCGCTGCGCGACTCGGACAAACTGCGGCGCCTTCTGGAAGGCGAAGTCCGCGAACGCCTCGGGCTGCCGCCGCAAGCGCCGACGGCGTAGACGCCAAACCCAAGAACAGGAGGTGGAGATGATCCAGGCGGGCACGCCCGTCGAGGTGACGTGCGGCTCGCTCTGTGCCGAGCCCGGCATCGTTGTCGGCGCCGAGCGGCCGTTCGTCGTGGTCGAGATCCCGCGCACCGGGACCACCTGTCTGGTCCTGGCCGACGACCTCGCCTTCCCCGCCGAGCGCGATGCCCGGCGGCGAGTTCTGGGCGAGGGCCGTTCCTGACCATCCACGCCAAGGAGGAGGAGAAGATGAAGAACGAGCATTCGGCCAACGAGCCGAAGGTGAAGCCCTGCCCGATCATCGGCCGCACGAGCGACCTCGACTTCGACTTCGGGGCGCCCGTCCTGCCCGACCCGCGCACGATGTGCGACTGCTGGCGTGCGGAGCAGGTCGAGCGGGATCGCGGACTTCGCGCCGATGTCTACGCCTCGCTCGGCCTCATGTAGCAGGAGGTCCACGTTGACGACGACCATCCCCTGCAAACCGTTCGCCGCCGCCATCGCCGCCTGCACCTGGTGCCTGGAGAAGGACCCGCTGCGCCACCACCCGGGTCGGACGCGCATCGCCCGGCTGCCCGACGCCCTGGTTCTGGCCACGACGACCAGGACCGAAAAGGCGAAGGTCGAGTTCCGCATCCCGTGCGAGCCGGGGGCGACGTGGGTCGCCGTGCTGGACGCCGATGGAACGTCCCGGCTGGCCAAGGCCCTGCGCCCCATGGCCGGCGGCAAGAAGTACGGGCACGCGGCCATTCAGATCGAACGGGCCGAACGCGCTCTCGTGGTCGCCGGCAGCGGCCAGCGGATCTCCATCCCGGCGTGCGAGCCGATGATCGAGGAGACGGGCCCGACCGCCGGCGACGTGCTTGCCGTCGTGGACAGCAGGGACTTGGCCGAGCGGATCGCCGAGGCGATGGTGTTCGCGAACCCCGGCGAATACCGGTCCATCGCCAAGGGACCGTTCGTGTGCCTCGCCGAGGCGGAAGGCGGGCTCGCCGTCCCCGCCGTCGTCGCCACCGACGGCCATCGGCTGTTCGTGGACGGGGACGCCCACGGCTGCACGGACTCGAAGTTCGTGTTCCAGATCCACGGCGACGACTGGAAGCCCGCGACCAAGGCGCTGGCCACCGACTTCGACGCGGTCCGGCTCGTGCGGACCGCCATCCCGCAACCGGCCGAGACGGACGGGAAGAAGCCGCCGGAGAGGTGGCTCGCCCGTCTGGTGTTCGAGGCGGCCGACCGGCGGGTCGAGGTCGCCGTCACCGAACCGGAGACGTCGCTGCCGCACTGGGCGGGCTTCCTGCCGCGCGAGACCGCCGAGCCCGACCTGTCGGTGACCTGCGACCGCGATGAGTTGGCCGCGGCAGCGAAGGCGGTGAGCAGCGTCAGCAACGAGAAGGGCGCAGCGTGCATGTTCAAGGCGGACCCCGCGACGGGGGCGCTACACATCGTGGCGTACACCGACCACGGCGGCGGCATGGCCCAGCGGGAGATCCCGGCGAAGGTCGCCCACTCCCCGTCCGGCTACCTCCACCTGAGCGGCAGGTACGTGCTGGGCTGCTTGGCCGCCGTGCGTACCGACGAGGTGCGCCTCTTCCAGCACTCCGCGCCGCTCGACGCCGTCCGGTTCATCGAGGTCGTGTCCGACGGGACGAAGCTCCGTCCGCGCGGGATGCTCGTCATGCCCATTCGTGGACACGACCCGGTGGAGGAAGCCACGGCGAGCGGCTCCGACGTCGAACACGGCACGGTCGAGGATCCCGACGCCGCCACCGTGGAGGCGGCGAGCTCCGCGTCGAGCCCGCCCACCGAGTCGCTCGCAGCCCTGCCGGCCTGAGCCTGGAGAGCTGCATGGGCGCCCCGCCGAGGGGATGGCCCGAGAAAGGAGACATCGACGTGAGGATGATCTTCATCCTGCTGGCCGTGGTCCTGTTCGCGTGTTCGCCGTCGAAGGCACCGCCGGCCGCCGAGGACGTGACGATGCCCGCAGACGCGCCCGTGACCGAGTGCCCGCCCTGTGCCGACTGCCTGGCCATCTCGTGCCCTGCGTGCGAGGAACCGCTGCCGTGCCCGGCGTGCCCGACCTGCCCGGCCTGCGAGAAGCCGGACGCCGTCTGCACCACCGGCGCCGTAATGATCGCGGGCGACACGCGCTTCGCGGTGCGGACCCTCCTTCGCCGCAACGGCTCGTGGTACGAGGTGGCCGGCATCAGCCAGTTCGGACCCCTGGAGATGACGACCGCGGCGGACGCCGAGTACGGACGCATCGGCGACCCGGTGATCGCCCGTCTGCAGGCGTACCCAGCGTTCGTCGGTCGCATCCAGATCGGCGAGTTCGTGTACGAGCAGTTGGGCAAGACGATCAGCCGCTTCCAGGAGGGGACGCTCGAGGGCGGCGGGAGCGGCGTCATTCTCGCCGGCTGCTCGCTGCTGCCGTAGCCGCCGACTCTCTCCATCTGCGTCGGGCCCGGGTCGCGTCCTTCCGACCGGCCTGGGCCCCGCCTCGAGAGGAAACATGATCGTGACCAACTGTCCGCGGTGCGGGGAGGCCCTGCCGGCCGAACCGTCGCCGCCATCGCTTCGCTGTTCGGCCGAGGCGTTCGCCCTGATGGGCGCCGCGCTCGCCCGCAGCCGCCAGGAACGCTTCTGCGTCGTCGCGCTGGACGCCCGGAACCGGATCCTGCGTCGCCACCTGGTGGCCGTCGGGTCGCTCTCGTCCTGCATCATCCATCCGCGCGAGGTCTTCGCGCCGCTCATCCGCGACCGGGCGGCCGCGGCGATTCTCCTGCATTCCCATCCGAGCGGATGCGTCGACCCGAGCATCGAGGACAGGGACCTGACGGATCGCCTCGCCCGCGCCGGCCAGCTCCTCGGCATCCCCGTGCTCGACCACTTGGTCGTCGGCAAGGACGGCTACTACTCGTTCCGCGACGCCGGGGCGCTTCCGTGACGCGGCTCGCCCTGGACCGGATGGAAGTCGAGAGACGCTCGGCCGGCGGGTCAGCGGCTGCGCCAATGGAGGCGCTGGCGCCCGTCGGGCTCGCCGCGGCCAACCGCAGGCGCAAGATGGCCGCCCGCATCCTGGTCGCGCTCGTCGCACGGCACGCCGAGGCGAACGTGCCGTGGCGGCGGAACATGCTGCTCGAGCGCCGCATCGCCGAAGTGCGGCGAGCGTTCGGCTCCGCGCTTGATGATGGGCGAGAGATCGAACGGAGGTTTCGGCAGATCGCCGAGACGATGACCATCGAGGAACGGGAGGAGTTCTTCCACGAGTTCCTCGCGTCGTGCGGCACCGTGCTCGGCGCGGCGGGAAACGAGATGCGCAAGGCGTTCGTCGAGTCGGTGCGTTGCGGCGCACGACAGGCGGACGGGAGGAGAGGTTGAGATGCTGTTCGAAGCGCTGGGGCGATTCCTGCTCGGCCTGGGCACCGGCCTGAGCATGTCGGCGATCACGATGGCCGACGCCGACGCGACGGATCGTGCCGTGGCCCGGGCGCAGCAGCGCGTCGCCGGGCTGCGACGGGAGGCGGACTCCAGGTTGTGGACAGTGTACGACCGCTACGCTGGGATGATGGGGCCGGAGGCGCGAGACGCCTACCGCCGCCGGCTGACGACGTGACGCGGCCATGCCTGGGTCCAGGTCCGACCTGACAGCTCCCGCCGGCGTAGCGTCCGCGCTTGGTTTCGCTCTCGCCGACGCGCTCCCGGCCTGCACACAGATCCTGGTGGACGGCGCAAGGACCCGGGCGAACATCGGCGCCGCCGTCCGCGCGGTCGAAGTCTCCCACGACCTGCGGATGGTGGCGGTCGACGAGATCGAGCGGATGCTCGACCGGTACCTCCACGTGATGTCGTCCGACGTGCGCGACGAGTATCTGCTCGCGGTCCTCAGGTTGCTCGATGCGGGGCACTACGTGATGCCGTGGGATCGACTCCTGCGGCGGTAGCGCGAGATGGGGCGCTTCCCACCGGACGGATCCCGGCCGTACAATCTGCATCGTGAGCAGGCCGTTGCACCATCGACGCGGCACCGCGCCTCCAACGCCAGCACGCGGACAGCCCCCCGCAGGTCAAGTCCAGCCGGGGCCGGCTGCGTGGCCTGCCCAGGTCTCGTGGACGTGCGGTGGGTCGAATCAGTGCTGGAGCCGGATCCTGCGGGCGGCGCGGGCGGGTCCGCCCGAGATCTGCGGGCGGTTCGAAGACGTCCTCTCGGTCTACGGCCCCCACCTCTGGCGACACCTCGAGAAGAAGACGGCGAAGGCCGAGAGGAAGCTGCTTCAGGATTCCGACGTGCGTCGCTACATCTGCCGGTGGAACTGCGACGAGGCGGTCTCCCTGCTGTTCGGGATTGCGCGCGCCACCGGGACCTCCAGCATCACGCGCAGGATCACGGCGCGCTCGCTTGCGCTCCGGTATCTGGCGCCGGGCTTCTTCCAGGCATCGCTCCGCCGGCTGGGCCTTCCGGGCGGCGGGCGGCCCGGCCCTGGCAACCGCGATCCGCGACTCCAGGCTCCGGTTCGGCTGGCGGCACTTCTAGGGGAGCAGTCGTTCAATCGGATCGTTCGGGTCTGCGGCAACGTCAACGCGGTCCTCCTCTGGCGGAGCCCGAAGTATGCCGACCACGTGCTCAACCAGTTCCCGTGGCTGCACGGCAACCCCGTGGTCCCGCCCGACGCGACGCGGAGGCACGCCGAGGCAGCCCTCGACGGCCGGCGGTGGCGAGGTGCGCTCCGCCGGGCGAAGAGGCGGGTCGCAGCGGGCGTCCCCGTCGCCGTGCCGCCGACGCCATCGCCCGAGAGAATGGCGGAGATTGAAGACAGGCTCCGAGGCCGTACGCCGTTGCCGTTCGACGCGAACCCGGCACATCGTCCACCCGAGGTCGACGACAACTTCCTCGTCCTCCAGGTGTTCCACGACTGCTACCGCGACCCTCTGTGCCGGCCGCCGAAGACCCGGGCGGTGTTCGTGGTGAAGCTGGCGCGGGCGCTCCGACCCGCGGCGTACCAGCAGGAGTACGGCCAGCAGACGCAATCGAGTACGACCGGCTTCGCCGGTGCGCCATCCTCGAAGGCCGCGGCTGGACTTCCGCAAGCGCCGAGTGCACGAGGCGGGCGATCCCGCCTGCACGCGGATGTCGTCCAGGCGGCGCAGCGCAGGTTCTCGATCCTGCGGCACGAGCTTGACCTCGTCGAGCCCCCGGACGCCCTGCGCAGAACGGGGCTGTTCCGACTGCTCGACTGGTTCGACGTCTACGCCCGCCCGTCCAAGTAGCCGCCGCTTCGTCCGCTGACTCCCCGCTATCGGCCGAGTTACTTCCGTGAAAAATAGATCACTCGGCCCGAAGCTCGACCCCAACAGCCTGGGAAACGCCCAGGCCGGAGGAGGTCGAGATGGGGCACGAGACGGATACGAAGAAGCACGGGCTGCCCGATCCACCGGTTCTCAACCTGGGCACGACCCCGACTGTTGAACCGGGCGCGCGAGCCGGTGGAGCGGGCCGTGCACGTCCGGAGGACGCGCCGACCGCAGAGCTGCCGGCCACTTGCAGGCCGCCGGACACCGAGAGCGTTCGACAGGACGAATCTCGACAGGCAGTCGAGGACTCGACTCGCCGTTTCCGCGAGGCCATGGGCTGCACGACCGACAGTCGAATCGTCGGCGGCGTGGCGCAGCCGCCGACGCCGAATGCCTGCAAGGTCGCCGCTGACACCGTCTCGAACGACGCGCGCACGATGTCGTTGCCGGGCGGTTCCATGGTGACAGTCCGAGGTGGCCCCAGTGCCACCGACCAGTCCTCTCCTGCGAGCCGTACTGGCCCGAGTCCCAAGCAGCCGAAGGCGGGTGCGCCGGCCGTCGAGGTCCGGACGGTCGGCATGGACGCGATCGAACCCGCCGCTGTCCGCCACACGGAACAGCAACTCGTGGACCTCGCCGCCAGCAGGAAGGACACGATCCCGATCCACCCGCCGGTTCTCCGGCAGCGCGGCAAGCGCTACGCGGTCATCGCTGGGGCGGGACGCGTCGAGGCGGACCGGCGTGCCGGCCTCAAGGAGATCACCGCGACCGTCATCCCGGAGGGGCCCGAGTACGACTGGCTCGCGGAAATGGTCCGGATCGACGAGAACCTGCGGCGGGTCGACCCGTTGCCAGCGGAACGGGACGAGCTCATTCGCCGCCGAAAGACGCTCTGGGAGCAGCGGCACCCGGAGGCCGTGGGTACCGGCGTCCTGAGCGCCGCCGGCAAGAAGTCGGCGGCGAAGAGGAAGGGAACCTGCGACGCGGCGTCGCAGGTTGACTCGTTCGTCTCGGAGACCGCGAGGGCCACCGGCGAGAGCAAGCGAAACGTCCAGCGCAGCCTTGCCCGCTCGGAGAAGGCCAGCCCGAATGTGGCCGCGGCGTACGAGTGCTCGGAGGTGTCGCCGGCCCAGGTCGACGAACTGGCGAAGCTGCCGAAGGACAAGCAGGAGGCGGTGCTGGCGAAGGTCAAGGGGAAGACCCGGGACCAAACGCGTCAGGCCGTTCGGGAGGCCCAGGGTCAGGCGCACACGGCATCGCCGTCCCCGCCCACCCCGCCGGTCTCGTCGCCCAGGGCGGTCGTCCGCGAGCTGGTGGCCGCTCTCGACGCCTTCAACGGGCCGCTCAACGTGGTGTGGCGTTGCCAGGCTGAGGTCGTCGCCAAGGTGGGACTGCCGGAGCGCACGCGCCTGCGCGACCGGTTGGTGAAGGCGGCCGAGATCCTGGAGAAGGTCGGCGCCGCGCTCGTGCCGGCGACGACCAAACCGGGACCGCAGAAGAAGCCGGCCTCCGGCAGGAGGCGGTGATGGCGGGCAACAACAAGCAGACCAAGACCGAGGTCCAGAAGCGCGACCTGCCGGCGGCCGACCCGCTGCCCGCCGCCTACCACGACGATCGGCCGGCCGGACCTCTCGCCATCCGCCCGGTCGAGCGCGGCAGCCTGGGTCCCGAGCCCATCTACCCTCGACGGCAGGGAGAGGATCGCGACGGGTACGGCGACAGCGACCTGCAGCGTCAGGTCGAAGGAGAACCCGGTGCAGGCCCGTCCCCCATCGCGGCGCCGTTGTCGTCGGGCTGGGAGGATGGCTCTCGGGGTTGGGACGGTCGATGCGTCCAGCAGGCGCGGGAACAGCTCGGCCACGCTCTGCCTGACCTGGTTTCGGCCCGGCTCCGACCTGTGCTTGGTGGTGGGCCTCGGTCCGTGCCGGAACTTCCGGCGGACCCGCCCTTGCGCGCGATGCCCGGGCGGCGCTCGTCGCCGCTCCTGCTGGGCGCTGGCCGGCCGGCGGGGCGGAGTTCTCCTCCCGAGGAGCCGGACGATGCCTGACGAGGCGCCGCCGCCCGAGCCGCAGCCTGCCGCGCCTCCGCTTCCCGAGGATGTGGACGCGGCGACGCTGCTCGTCAACGCGATCCTCAGTGCGGGCGGAGACGCGTTCTGCGACGATCGCGGCAACTGCCTAGTCAGGGTTCCGACGCCGCAAGGCTTCGAGACTCTGCCGCTCGAGAGCAAGCGCCTCCGGCACCACCTTGTCGGCCTCGGCCATGACCTCTATCGACGCGCGCCCCGACCTGCCGACGTGCGGCGCGTGCTGGACCTCCTCGGCGCGATGGCCGTCCGCGGCGAGAGGCGCATCCTGTACAACCGGTTCGCGCTCGCGAACGAAGCGCTCTGGATCGACACCGGCGGCGGTCACGTCATCCGTGTCGATGCCTCGGGTTGGCGCGTCACCTCGCACTCGCCCGTCGGGTTCCGCCACCTGCAGCACCAGCTGCCCCTGCCCTTGCCGGTGCGGGGCGGCCGCGTCGACCTGCTGCTCGACCTGCTCAACCTCGCCGGCGACGATGATCGGCTCCTTGCCCTGGCATGGCTGGCGTGGTGCGCGTTCCCCGACACCGTGCACCCCATCTTGCTTCTGGTGGGGCCGCCGGGCAGCGCGAAGACCACTGCGGCGGTGGTCCTTCGTCGGACGCTCGACCCTTCGATCCTCGGGGCAATCGAGGCACCGCGCCGCCGCGCCGAACTCGCCCAGGTTCTCGACCAGAGCGCGATCGTCCCGTTGGACAACATCTCCCACCTGACCCAGCGGGAGACGGACCTGCTTTGCAAGGCGGCGACCGGCGGCGTGTTCCCCAAGCGGAAGTTGCGCACCGACGAGGACTCGATCTTCCTGCGGCTGCAACGCTCCGTCATCATGACGGCGGTCCCGATTCCGTCGAAGGCGGTCGACTTCCTCGACCGGTGCCTGCGGCTCAGACTCGACCGGCCCCGCCGGCGCCGACTCGAGCGCGAGGTTCTGGAGACGTTCGAGCAGGCGGCTCCCTGGATCCTGGGAGCCCTGCTGGATCTCGTTGCTGGCGCGATCCAAGTGCTGCCCTCGGTGCCGGTGCCGGACGAGTTCCGGCTGGTCGATTTCGCGCAATGGGGCGAGGCGGTCGCCATCGCCCTCGGGCACGCCCCGGGGCGTTTCGTGGAGGCGTACCGGAGGAACATGGCGTCGGTCGCCGATGACGCCGTCCTGGCTGACCCGGTCGCCAACGCGATCCGCAAGCTGGCCGCCGCGGGCGACTGGGCCGGCACGTGCCTGCAACTCCTGGGAGTGCTGGCCGCTCATGCAGACCCGCATGACCGTCGCGACTGGCCGCTGTCCGAGGATGCTCTCGGGATGCGCCTCTCCATCCTCGGGCCCGTCTTGGCCAGAGTCGGCATCCGGGTGGATCGATTCCGCGGGGCGCATCCGAGGCACGAGCGCTTGGTGTCGATCCGGGCCTTCCTGGCCGACACGCACAACACCGACGAACAAGGTGTCCCAGGTGTCCCGGGCGTCCCGCGCCGCGGGAGCGGCGGCAACGGCCGGCGGCCCGGTTTCGGTGGTGATGGGGCAGTGGTCCGGGGACTGCTCCCGCCCGGATCGCGGGGGGAGGCGTAGCGAGCGGTGGCGCCTTCGGGCCGGCAGGGTGGGAGGGCGGCGCTGGCGGCGTCTGCGCCAGCACCGACCCCGACGACGTCGCCCTGGCTCACCTGCGAGGATGCCGCCGCCTACCTCCGCTACCGATCCGCTTCAGCCGTCCGGATGCTCGTCGTTCGCGACCATCTGCACGCACGGGGCCGGCGCGGCGGGCGGCTGATGTTCCATCGCGACGATCTCGACGAGTTTCTCCTGCGGGGCGTCGGCGTCGACGCCGCGGGGGGCGACCCCGCTCAGACCCAGGCGGCGCAGGTTTCCCTGCCCGCCGAGCAGATGATGGAGGTCAAGTCGAACCATGCCTCGGAAGGTCCAGGTCCCGGGAATCCGGCAGCTCGGACCCGGGCTATTCGAACTGCGGGTGCAGACCCGCTACCCCGTTTCGGACAAGCGGCGCGCGATCCGGCGGGTCGTCGAAGCGGCAAACGTCCGGGACGCCCTCGGCTTGCTGGAGGGTCTGCGCGAGGAACTCCTGCACTCCGGAACACCGGCAGCGCCGGCATCGCCGACCCGGCAGACCCTTACGGACTACGCGCGGTCCTGGCTCGAGCAGAAGAAGCTGCAGGGGATGAAGCCGTCCACGCAGGCCAGGTACCTCGACGCGCTTGAGCACGCGATCCTGCCCGTCCTGGGCAGCAAGTACGTGGACGAGATCGGGAGGACCGACATCAAAGCCTGGCTGTCGTGGGCAG
Source organism: uncultured Myxococcales bacterium (assembly GCA_964568275.1). Taxonomy (GTDB): domain Bacteria; phylum Myxococcota_A; class Polyangia; order DRWM01; family JAAZOP01; genus JAAZOP01. The sequence goes on along the minus strand of CAZMRP010000003.1, from coordinate 35,778 downwards.
CCCGAAGCCGCGACAAGCGCTGCCGCGTCCGCGCGCACGCCACCGTGAACGCGTGGCTGCGGATCATCAAGTCCCTGATCCGCGACGCCGTCGGTGACCTCGAGCTCGAACGCGATCCGACCACGGGCGTGAAGGCGCTCGCGAGCGAGCCGACGCGCGTGACGGAGGACGAGCCGAACTCCCTCACGGCCGAGCAGCTGCGGCGTTTCCTGGACGCGGCGGCGAACGAGAAGCCCGAGGTGTACGCCATCTGCGTCCTGGGCTTCTTCACCGGCATGCGGTTCGGCGAACTCGCCGCGTTGCGGTGGAAGGACATCTCGGAAGCCGAGGGGCTCATCCACATCCGGCAGTCCGTCTGGCGGAACCGCATCACGACGCCCAAGACCGGGAAGACGCGATCGGCCGCGCTGCACCCGATCATCCTCGATGCGCTCCGGGCCCACCGGACGAGCCTCGTGGACCGGAAGCTGCCGGTGATGGGCGGCGCCTGGGTGTTCCCCAGCGGCAAGGGACGCTGCCATCGCGCGTCGTACCTGAAGAAGCCGTTCGTGCGGATCCTGAAGGCGGCGCAGATTGCGATGCGCTTCACGCCGCACGGCATGCGGCGGACCTACAACAACCTGCTGCGGCAGGAGCACGTCGACCGCGCCGTGTTGCACGCCACCATCGGGCACAGCTCCGACAAGATGACCGAGCACTACTCGAACGTCACCAAGGAGGAGAAGCTCGCCGCCGTCAACCGGCTCGCACGCCTCGTCGTGCCCGAGGCCGACCCGGTCAAGAAGTAGCTCAGCGGCCTCGTCGGCGCCGCACGCCGACCTTGTCCCGCCTTCCGCCGCCCGCTCGGTCCTGCACGAGAGCTCGGACCGGGCGGGTTGGCGGACGGTCAAGCGCCGCTCCGCCTCATCCAGTTGATCGTGATCGAGCGCGAGCAGGACGACGAGCACCGTCGCTCCGACCTCGTCGGCGACGACCCCTGAAGACCTCAATTGGGGCGAGGTTGGGATCGCGGATCCATCGGCACGGAGGCCGTTTCGGGAGTGGTGGAGTCCGAAATGGAGTCTGAAACTCGAATCCGGCGACGTGTGGTCGAGGAACCACACCGTCCAACGAGTCGATTCTTTTTAGCTTTCCGGAGAGCGGGAGACGGGATTTGAACCCGCGACGTCCACCTTGGCAAGGCAACATGACCCCTTGGAACCATTGGCGAATTCGAGGAGTCCCGCGGACTTCGCGTCACACAGCGTCACACAGCGTCACCCAGCGTCACGAAAAGTTGGCTATCCGTTGGCTATCGCCGTCCGCCTGATCCATGGCCTTTGCCCCGCCTCGTCCCCGGCTTCGGCCGGGGGCGGGGCGGACGGCCGCGTTCCCCTCTTCATTCTGTCGACGGCCCATTCAGAACTCCCCTGCCAGAGCGCGCCCCAGGGCGGAGGCCTGGAGGGCACGCAGCCGAGCCTCGACGAGCGCATGGTTCGCGGTCGCATCCCTTGAGCTGACCCTGATCCGCTCGAAGAGGTCGGCCATCTCCAACTGCTTCTGCATCGGTGGCAGCACGACGGGCAGTGCTCGCAGCGTCTCGATGCTGACGTTTGCTTGACCCGTCATCTGCTTCTTCGACCCGAGCATGTAGGTCCTTCCGGCAGGTGAGTTGATGTAGAAGGTGACCAAGCGCGAGTCCGCACGGCTTGCGTCCAATCGAATTCGGATGAGATAGGACGCAAAGCCCCACACCCCGTCCAGGTCGAACACGGCGCTCTTGCCAACGAGCTCGGGGCTGTTGGTCCGGTTGACCAGGATGTCACCCTTCTGGAGCACAAGGTTGTCCCGGTGGCCGCTTGTGAATGGTAGGTACTTCACGTCGCGGATGTCGAGGACGCCCTCCTGGATGTTGCCCATCCTCAGAATCGGGAGGCCACTTGGCTCGTCGTGCGTCTTCTCGGAAGTTCCGTAGCACGCCCCTGCAATGACGTCGCCCAAGCCGCCGCAGAAGCAGTCGCCACGCCGGAGGGCCGAGAATGCGCTACCCACCACGGCACCGACAAGCTGCGCTGCCTCGGCCTCTGCTCGACGGCACAGGTCCGCTGCCTCCGCGACCTGCGATTCCAGCCGCTCCAATCTCTCGACGATGCGGCGTTGCTCGTCCAATGACGGAACCGGGACCGACTGCTGGAGGAAGGCCGACTTCGAGAGAGTCCTGTTCCGTCCCGCTCCGCCAGGCGAAACCCGTCCCAACAGGTCCAAGCCCTGCGGTGTCTTGAAGAACCACAGGAGGAATCTGGGATCGAGGCGGTCCGCCCTCGCGCGGAAGGCAGGGAAACGGTGGGAACCGATCATCCCCTGTTCGGACGGGCCGGTGATCGCGACGGCTCCCTCCCACGCGAAGACGATGTTCAGCACGAAGTTGCCCGGCTCGATCCAGAAGACGCGCTTGTTGCCCAGTTCCAGACCGCTCACGGGCTCCTTGTGGAAGATGCCCCTGCCGTGCGAGCGGATGCCGATCTCGCGGTAGGTCTCGTCTGGGCGGACGTCCACGGGCCGCACGACAGGATCGAGAAGATCGCCGAGCGGAACCTGGGGCCAGTTGGAAGTCACTTCCGCGGCTCCCTGCGCCCGCCTCGCATCTGCGCCTCGAGGAAAGCCCGCATCTGCGCCTCATCCGGCAACTCGAGCTGGTACTTCGAGACGAAGAGGCGGTTGTCGATGCCGGCAAGCGCGTACCGCACCAATGCCTGGTTCTTCGCCGTGCAGAGCAGGATCCCCACGGGCGGGTTGTCGCCCGCGCTCATCTCGTTCTCCCGGTACCAGTTCACGTACGTGTTGAGCTGGCCGAGGTACTCGTGCTTGAACCCGTCCACCTTCAACTCGATCAGGACGTGGCACTTCAGGATGCGGTGGTAGAAGACCAGGTCGACGAAGAAGTGCTCGTCGCCGATGAGCAACCGCTTCTGGCGCGCCTCGAAGCAGAACCCCTTCCCGAGCTCAAGCAGGAATTGCTCGATCTTGTCGAGCAGCGCGTCCTCGAGATCGGACTCGCGCATGGCCTCGCACGGCTTGAGGCCCAGGAACTCGAACACGTACGGGTCGCGGATGGCGAGCGCCGGCGTGTCGCTCTCCGCCGCCGCCTGCGCGATGGCCGTGAGCTTCGCCTTGTCGAGCGAGAGCCCAGACCGCTCGTAGAGGAGGCTCGAGATCTGCCGCTTCAGCTCCCGCGCGGACCACTGCCCTCGGATGCACTCGATCTCGTAGAAGCTCCGTGTGGTCGGATCCTCGATCTTCAACAACTCTACGAAATGAGTGAAGGAAATGGCGCGAAGAAGCCGCTCGGCGGCCAGGGAAGATTCGGGAGTCGCTGACTCCCGAATTGGCGCCGGCAAGAGCGAGGAGGATTCGGGAGGCAGTGCCTCCCGAATCTGGGGGTAGGTCAGGTAGAACTGCCGGTACCGGCGAAGCTCGCGGGCGTCAGTTCGTGGGAGCCCCTCGGCGGCGAGCCGCTCGGCTACCCGCTCCACGAGCTGCTCGCCGTAGGCCGCGCGGTCGCTGCCATTCTGCTCGAACTCGTACAGGTGCATCCCGATGAGCCAGTTCCGCACCGTCAGCCCGGCGTTGACGGCACGAACCGCCTCGGTCGCCAGCCGCTCGTGGACGTTCTTCAGCCGGTCAATGAGCTGGTTGAAGTTCATGGCCCGTCCTCGGCGAGCTGGCGCTTGATCTCCTCGACGATCTCGATGATCCGCCGCTCCTTCTGGAGGATCTCGTCGGCGAGCTGCTCGGGCGGCAGGTGCTCGAGCGCCTCGGCCGCGCTGGGGTTCTTGAGGTCGAGGTTTGCCGAAACGAGCCGCCCATCAGCGTCGTACTTCAGCACGTCCTCCGCCCGGACCTTCCAGGCGCGGCCGTTTGGCTTCCGCTTCCTCCACCACGCGATGCAGTCGGCGAACTCCTCGAACTGCATCGGCTTGGTCTTCGAGTAGCTCTTCCGGTCCTCGGGCGGCGTGATCTCGTAGAACCAGATGTCCTTCGTCGGCCCCGAGCGATCGAAGAACAACAGGTTGGTCGGGATCGGCGTGTACGGCGCGAAGACGCCGTTGGGCAGCCGGACCACGGTGTGCAGATTGAACTCCTTGAGGACCTGTTCCTTGATCCGAGCGCACACCTTGTCGCCGAACAGCGTGCCGTTGGGAACGACGACCGCCGCCCGCCCGCCGCGCTCGGACCCGCGCCCGGGCCGCCGCAGCCGGCGCATGATGAGCTGAAGGAACAGCAGCGCGGTCTCCGCGGTCTGCATGTCCTCCGGGAAGTTGCCCTTGATGCCCGCCTCCTCCTCGCCGCCGAAGGGAGGGTTCGTCAGGATCACGTCGACACGATCGGCGTCGCCCATCTCGGAGAGCTTGAACCGCAGGCTGTTCTCGGGGTCGATCTGCGGCGCCTCCAGGCCGTGGAGCAGGAGGTTCATCTGGCAGAGGAGGTACGGGAGCGGCTTCGCCTCGCCGCCAAGGAGGCTCCTCTCCTGGAGCGTTTTCCGATCGCCGACGGTCTTGCACTGCTGCTCGAGGTGTCGGTACGCCTCGACGAGGAAACCGCCGGTCCCGCACGCCGGGTCGAGTATCGTCTCCCCGAGCCGCGGGTCGGTCACGGTCACCATGAACCGGACGACCGGTCGCGGCGTGTAGAACTCCCCGTTCTCGCCCGCAGCGTCGCGCATCTCGCGCAGCATCGTCTCGTAGAGATGGCCCAGCGTGAACAGCTCCTCCTTCGCCAGGAAGTGGATGCCGTTCACCTTGTTGACGACGTCGCGCAGCAGGTAGCCCGAGAGCATCCGGCAGGTGATGTCCTTGAACACCGCGGCGATGACTCGGCGGCGCCGGCTCACCGTGCTCCCGTTGCCACCCTGGAGCCCGCGGAGGTACGCGAGAAGGCCCGCACCCTCCGTACCGTCCGGCCGGGTGGCCCTCTCCAGGTTGACGAAGGCGAGGAGCTCGGGCCCGGTCATGCCGTCCGGCTGCGCCGCCCAGTCGCGCCAGCGGTATGGCCGCTCGATCGCCGACCGGTACCGCTCCCCGCGCATCTTCGCCTTCGACTCCTCGATCTGCTCCAGGTCGTCGAGGAACTTGAGGAACATCACCCAGGTGAGGAGCGGAAGGCGATCGATGTCCGTCGACAGCCCCTTGTCCTTCCGCATGATGTCCCGGGCGCTCTTGATCACGCTGCCGAGCTGCTGCGCCGTGGTCTGCGGCTGGGCGTCGGCCCTCGGCTTCCTCGATCTTGCCATCGTTCACCCGTTCACGCCGCGTAGAGCAGCGTCTGGAGCCGGTTCACCGCCTCGACGAGGTTGCCCTCGCCGCCGAAGTGGCGGGCGATGTCGAGGACGGTACCATGCGCGTTGATCGGCGGCACCTCAAGAACGTCCGGCAGGACGAACTGCGCCGTGCCGTGCTCGGTGTACTTGTCCAGGAGTTCGTCCAGGATCTGGCGCGCCTCCGCGCCGAAGCGCTCGAAGAACTCCCGCTCCTCCCGGCGCAGCCGCTGCGCCCGCTCCCGCCGCGTGCGCAGGGGCGCGTTGAACGCGAGGTGGCACATCAGGTCGAGCGGGTCGGCCTCAGGAAGCTGCGCCGCGTCCGCCAGCTCGTCGAAGTCGATGCCACGCTCGGCGAGCCGCTCGATGATGTCGCGCCGTTGGACCGGGTCGGCCCACTCCCCGCGGAGCGCAGCAGCGTTCCGGAACAGCGTCCGGACCTTCTCGGCGGTGTAGTCGGTGAAGTGCATGACCCGGAGCTGCTTCCCGTCGGGGTCGAGTTCGTAGACGAGTTGCGAGGCGATGGCGACCTGCCCGCCGTCGAAGTAGTACTTCCGGCGCTCGGACCCCGGCGACCCGTAGACCTCCGGGGGCTCTGCGGAGATGTGCGGCAGGTCGTCCTCCTCTGCCTCGGGGTAGACGACCGTCTCGGGCTCCTTCGGGGCCCCGGCCTCGTCGATCTCCTGCTCGGTCTCGATGGACGGGTCGCCGTCGAACTCCGGGTCCGCGAACATCCGCGTCGCCGAGCCGGTGTAGTCCAGGATATTGAAGTACAGCTTGCCGTAGTCGTCGCGGACGCGGGTACCACGGCCGATGATCTGCTTGAACTCCGTCATCGAGTTGATGACGCGCACCAGGACGACGTTCTGAACGGTCGGCGCATCGACCCCCGTGGTCAGCATCTGCGACGTCGTAAGGACGACGGGGGTCGCCCTCTCGACGTCCTGGAAGTTGGAGAGGTGGCCGCGGCCGATGTCGCCCTCGGCGGCGGTCACCCGGCAGACGTAGTCGGGGGCCTTCCGCACGAGGTCGGCATTGCGGTTGTTGATCGCACGGCGCATCTCGTCGGCATGTTCCTGGTCCACGCAGAACACGATCGTCTTGGCGTAGCGATCGGTGGCCTTGAGGAACCCGGTGAGGTGGTTCGCCACCGCCTCGGTCCGGGCACGGAGCGCGACCGTGCGCTCGAAGTCGCGGGTCTGGTACTCCTCGTCCGGGATCTCGCGCCCGTAGCGGTCGACGTCGCCCTGGCTCGGGCGCCAGCCGGCGGCGTCCCAGGTCGTAATGATCCGGTGGACGCGGTAGGGCGCGAGGAACCCGTCCTCGATGCCCTGCCGCAGCGTGTAGGTGTAGATCGGCTTGCCGAAGTAGCGGTACGTGTCGGCGTTCTCCTTCCGGAGGGGCGTCGCCGTCATGCCGATCTGGAGCGCCGGTTCGAAGTACTCGAGGATCTCGCGCCAGTTGCTGGTGTCGGCGGCGCTCCCGCGGTGGCACTCGTCCACAATGATCAGATCGAAGAAGTCGGGAGGGTACTCGCGGTAGAGGCCGGGGCGGCGCTCGTCGCGTGCGATCGCCTGGTAGATGGCGAAGTACATCTCGCGGCCGCGCTGGGCAACGCCGTCCTCGATCTTCCAGCGGGCATCACCGAACGGCGCGAACGTCTTGTCCTTGGGGTCGTCGATCAGGATGTTCCGATCGGACAGGTACAGGATTCGCGGCCGCCGGTGTCCCCCGTCGCGGTTCCAGCGCGAGGTCCACAGCTTCCAGCAGATCTGGAAGGCGACGAGCGTCTTGCCGGTGCCCGTCGCCATCGTGAGCAGGATGCGCCGCTTCCCCTGAAGGACGGCCTGCACCGTCCGGTTGATCGCGATCGTCTGGTAGTACCGGGGCGCCTTGCCGGCCAGGCCGTAGCCGGACGTCAACAGTCGATCCGCCTGCTCCGGCACGAGCTTCTGTTCGCCGCAGAGGCGCGACCACAGCTCGTCCGGCGTCGGGAAGCTGTCGATCTCGCGCTCGACGCCGGTAGTGCAGTCGAACTCGATGATGCCGTGGCCGTTGGTGGCGTACGCGAACTTCAGCCCAAGGATCTCGGCGTACTCCTTCGCCTGCTGGAGCCCCTCGCCCGGCGTCTTGTACTCCGGCTTCGCCTCGACCACGGCGATCGGCATGTCCGGGCGGTACCGGAGCAGGTAGTCGGCGCGCTTCCCAACCCGCCGCCGCGCCTTCCGTCCCGCCACGACGATCCGGCCGTCCGTGAAGGTCGCCTGCTCGTTGATGACGTGCGGCTCCTGGTCCCACCCGGCCGCCTGGAGCTTCGGGACGACGTACTTGCGGCAGGTGTCGGCTTCGTTCATCGGCAGCCTCGGAGCGCCACATCGTGCGTCGCCGACGGTGGGACCCGCCGACACGTGGACACGACATCGAGATTGGCCGCGGAGTCCATGCTGGCGATCGGAATGGTAACGGAGCGCGAGGGCATCCCGCAACAGCACGGAGCAGCCCGATGGAGAGGACCGCACCGGCCCGGGCAGGACCCAGCTCCGCATCCATGCCGTGGCCGATGGGCGACGCCCGTTGGGATGGCAGAAGCCCGACTGCCTCGCCCGCGCGGCGCCCCGGTACGGCATGCCGGACCAGGAGTTGTTGACGCCGTGGAGTTGGAATAGGATACCCTGCGTTGGAACTGGGGCGACTCGGGTGGACCGCTAGCCGAGGGAGTCCGTGAATGACCGACGAGGTCCTCACCATCAAGGACGTCGCAGGACTGCTCAAGCTGGCGGAGAAGACCGTCTACTCCATGGCTCAACTCGGCGAGTTGCCCGCGTTCCGGATCCGAGGTCATTGGCGATTCAAGCGGGTCGATCTGGACCGCTGGATCGAGGAGAGGAAGCTGGAAGTGCATGGGAGAGGCACCCGGCCGGCTCGTACACCGCATCCAGCCAAGCGGCACGGAGCACGTCGTGGGTAGCCTCTTCTCGCGGCTCGGTGGGATGCCTCCTCGTCGAGCTAGCGTGACGGAAGGGGTCCCCCGGGCGGCCCGCGAGTCCTGCGAACACCGGAACGAAGCTCGGTGTGGCGAGGAGGGTCGGTAGTGCCGCCGATCCAGCCGTTGGAACGCGCACGCGTCCGGCACCCCCGCGTCGGCGTCGCTCGCGCGGCCCAGCTCTCGGCGGTGGGCGCCCGTGATCTCGCACAGCATCGCGACGGTCCAGTTGCTGACCAGCGCCTCCGGGGCGCATTCTACACGCCCGATGATCTGGCGACCGTCCTCACTCGGTGGGCCTTGGCTTCGCGGCCCGGCACCGTGCTCGACCCAAGCTACGGCGGCTGTTCGTTCGTCCGCGCCGCTGTGGGTGTTCTACGCGAGATGCGTGCGAACCGGCCCCGATCTCTCGTCTACGGGGTCGATATCGATCCCGCCTGCGTGGATCACGCCAACGGGCTCCTGCCGGAGAGAAACCACCTGACGGCCGACTTCTTGGACGTGTCACCCGGCGAATTGCGCGGCCTCCCCTTTCGAGCGATCGTCGGCAATCCCCCCTACGTCCGCCACCATTGGCTGCGGGGACGCGAGCGTTCGGCGGCTCGTTCTGCGGCGGCTGCGTCTGGCATCCGCCTTCCGGCCACCGCGAGCACGTGGGCCTACTTCGTCATCCACGCACTGCGGTTCCTTGCCCCGGACGGTCGGCTTGCACTCCTTCTCCCCGAGGCTCTCCTTCAAGCCGACTATGCGAGGCCCGTCCGTGACGCCCTCCAGCGCCGGTTTGCAGACGTCCTCCTGGTCCATCTCCGCGATCGCATCTTCAACGAGACGGACGAGCCAGTTGTCGTCCTGGCCGCACATGGCACCGGACCAGGGATCCTGCGCGTGCATGCGGTTCGTCGTGCGGGCGAGCTCGCCCGCTTGCTACACGGGAGAGCTGGCGCCCGCCCAGCCACGAAGGTGACGAGTAACGCACGCGTTGTTGACTCCGCCGCCTTGGCCCTCCTTGACGACCTCTCGTCCGCAGACAGCGTGGCTCCCCTCGGGCAACTGGCGACCATTCGGATCGGATTCGTCACGGGCGCAAACCACTTCTTCGTCCGCAGCCGCCTGGAAGCAAGTCGGGCGGGCATTCCCGCCCGCGCGCTGGTCCCGGTCGTTGCAAGGACCCAGTGGTTGAGCGGGCTCAACTTCACCCACGACGACCACAGTCAGTTGACCGAACTCGGCCGACGGACCGTCCTCGTCAGGCCTGCCCAGTGGTTGACCACGAACCCGGCAGTCGATGCGTGGGTTGCCCAGGGTGTCGAGGAGGGTGTCCACCGACGCTTCAAGTGCCGCGGGCGTCTGCCGTGGTTTCGCGTCAAGTTGGGCCCGGCCCCGGATGCCTTCGCCACGTGTTCACGCCTGGGGCCTCCTCTGCTCGTCCTCAACCACGCTGGCCTTCGCTGCAGCAACGCGCTTCACGCGGTCACATGGAACGGCGTTCCTTCGGCCGAACCGGAGGCTGTATCGGTTGGCGTTCTCACGAGCCTCTCGGCGCTCTGGGCCGAGGTCAACGGCCGTCGATATGGTGGCGGCGTGCTGAAGCTGGAGCCGGGCGCACTGCGGCGAATGCCCGTACCCCTAGTCGACTCTGCAGACGCGGTGTTTCGCGAATGCTCTGCGCTGATCCGCGCAGGGAGGGAGGACGCCGCCCGCTCGTACGCCGACGAGATGGTACTTCGTCTCGGCCTCGGGGCCTCGCGCCGAGACGTTGCCAGGCTTCAGCTCGCCCGCCGGGGCCTCGCAGCCCAGCGTCTTCCTGAGCGGAACGGAGGCAGGCGTGCCTAAGTTCACCGTCGACACCCACCTTTTCCGCGAGCTCGGCGAACTACTTGTTGGGCGCGATTCGACGGCGCTGGTCGAACTCGTCAAGAACTCCTACGATGCCGACGCTACCACCGTCACCGTCTACGGGGAGCGCCTCAACGACCCGGATGCCGGCCGCATCATCGTCACGGACAACGGCACCGGAATGACACGCCGCCTGTTCGATGACGGGTTCCTCCGAGTAGCGTCTCGCATCAAGGAGGAGCGCGACAGGCGCTCGGCGCGCCTTGGGCGGCGCTACACGGGGGCCAAGGGCATCGGGCGGCTGGCGGCGCACAAGCTCGCCCGCCGACTGGAGATCAAGAGCATTCCGTGGGCGTCATCTGCAGGCGACCCTCGAGATGTTCTGGAGGCCGTCATCGACTGGGACAAGGTGGAGGCTTGCGCGACGCTCGATGACCTTGACGCCGCGGATGCGATCGTGGTTGACGAGCCGGTTCCTGCTTCCCCGAAGGCGCGTCCGGGCACAACCATCGTGCTTTCGCGCCTGCGGCGGTCGTGGACTCCTGTGGAGCGCGCACGGTTCTTCGCTGAGGTTCAGTCGTTTGACGCCCCTTCTTTTCTGAAACAGGGGCTTCCGCCAAGCGTCGTCAGGCAACCTCTCCTGTTCGAGTCGCCGCTCATTCGTGAGCCTTCCTCATCCGGCGGAACCGACGAGTTCGCGGTTCTGCTTGAAGGCGAATTCGCATCGGGCGACGAGTACTGGCAGCTTGTCGCGCAGACGGCGAGCTGGGTTCTCGAGGTCCGCGCGTTGCGCGACGGGAAGGTCCACTACTCTATCGCGCCCACCAGGCGCGCCCTCCGCGACAACCCCAAAGCACGCCCTTCTCGGACGACGCTGGACCATCCATCGCCCAAGCGTGGACCGTTCTTCGATGCTCGGATCCTGGTCCGAGAGGGCCGCTTCCAGGGCAAGCAGGACCAACGGGTCTGGGCGAGCCGCTCGAGTGGCATTCGCGTGTACCTCGAGGGTTTTCGTGTTCTTCCGTATGGGGAGCCCAAGGACGATTGGCTGTCCATCGACTTGGACTACACAGGCCGCAAGCGCCAGCTTGAGATGTTGCGTGCATGGGAGAGCTCGGGCCAACTCCCGACCGCTCAGGACGAGGATGAAGGACTGATTCGGCTTCCAAACAACAACTACGTGGGTGCGGTGTTCTTGACGCAGGAGAATGCTGCCTCGCTCCGAGCGCTGGTCAATCGCGAGGGGTTTGTTCCCGAGGCCGGCTTCGACGTTCTGGTGTCGCTCGTTCGGACGGGCGTCGACCTGTGCACCCGCGTTCGCGCCTCGGCTGCCTACCTCCGCCGGCAGGAGCGCAAGCAGCAGAGAGCAACCAGCGGTCGCACTCAACACGAGGAAGGGGGCGAAGGCGCTGAGGCCCCGCCAAGCCAGGATGTCCGCGCAGGAATCGGCGAGGCGGCCGCTCTCCTCCATCAAGCGCGCTCGCTTGTGGCGTCCGGCGATATTGAGGCGGCGGGCAGGGCACACGACGAGGCCGGGCGACGGCTCACCGAGGCTCGAGGAGCCGCAGAGGACCTCATTTCGGAGCAGTCCTTGTTCCGGGTCGTCGCGTCCGTTGGCACGCAGATGGCCGCCTTTGTCCACGAGATCAACGCGCTGCTCGGCGCCTCGCGAACGGTCGAAGAGGCCTTGAGGGAGATCGCCGCAGACGACACGCTTGCGCGGCCGCATCGTCGGAGACTCAGGGCACTCCTGGCGGCCGTGTCCGACCTTCGCCGAGGACTCGAGAGGCAGGCATCGTACTTGACCGACGTCGTCACGCCCGACGCGAGGCGCCGTCGATCCCGCCAACGCTTGGCGGACCGCTTCGATGCCGCCGTGAGCCTTGTGTCGCACCAAGCCGAGCGGCGGCGCACCCGCATCGTGAACGACATCTCCCCCGATGCGAGGACGCCCCCCATGTTCGCCGCGGAGGTGACTACGGTTCTCGCGAATCTGCTCACCAACGCCGTCAAGGCTGCAGGAATGGATGGCGAAATCCGTGCGTCGACGTCCTCTGATCCGGAGGGGAACCTGCGGGTCCGAATTGAGAACACGGGTGTGGCCGTCAAGCTCGTCGAGTCGGAACGCTGGTTCCGTCCCTTCGAGTCCACAACCACGGAGCTCGACCCAGCGCTCGGCCAAGGGATGGGCCTTGGTCTTCCGATCACGCGGTCCGTTCTCAGGGAGTATGGGGCCGAGGTCCGTTTCGTCAGGCCGAGCCGGCGGTACGCAACGGCCATCGAGATTACCTTCCCGGGATGAGAGGAAGTCCAACATGGCTGCTTCCGACCTGCCGCTAGTCCTTGCCGTCGACGACGATGTCGACTCGCTTCGCAGCGAGATGACTCTCGGCTTGCAGGGCCGGGCGCGCTTCGAGGTGCTCCACCCGCGAGAGGTCGAACAGCGTCACCTCGAGGAGGCCGATCTTGTCCTGGTGGACTACGTTCTCGATGATTGGGCCGAGCGTGGCGAAGCGAGCCTCGCGATGCGACCTGCGTCGGGCCTCGCGCTGGCGGCGGTGCTTCGGGAACATGCAGACCGCTCCGGCAAGGACCGTCTCACCGCGTTTGCGTTGTACTCGGCCCACCTCGACCAGGTTCGCGGGCGGCTTCCAGCCAGCAGCGGCGAACACGTCGTCGCTCGGCTCCACGATCTGGAGTGGGCGTTTTCCAAGAGCGACACCGGCAAGTGGACGCAGATGGTGGTCCTCGCGGATGCCGTCGGGAGCCTCCCCCGCTGCTGGCCGCAGGGCGATTCCGCGGCGGCAGAATCGGAAACGTTGAAGCTCCTCGGCCTCGACGCGAAGGCGTCCTGGTTTGATCGTGGCAGGCGGAACGTACGTGCATGCCAGCCGCCAGTCCACGATCTGAGCGGCGGTGCTCACGGCGTGCTGTTCGTTCGGTGGCTGCTCCACCAGGTTCTGCCGTACCCGTGCTTCTTGCTGAGCGAAGAATGGGTGGCCGCTCGTCTTCGCCTCACGCCCGGTACGTTGCTCGCGGTCATGAGCGAAAACGGAACGCTCGCGAGCGACCTGAAGTCGTTCGGGTACCACGGGCTCCTGGCCGGCTTCCTGGGGGGCCGGTGGTGGAGAGCCGCCCTCGAGGAGTACGTGTGGAACCTGACGAGTGGCAAGTCTCTCGACGTCGGGACTCTCCACGCGGCGCTTCGAAAGCGCACAGCGGTACGGCTCGAGCCGTTGCCCGCGGAGGCATCCGTCGTCTGCCTGGGGGCCGACTTGAGGCCGACCGGAGAGTACCTCTCCGCCGATGAAGCGGTGCGCCTCCTGCCGGACCAGTGGCCAGCGTTTGCGGACCATGCATGGACATCAATCGCGCGTGCGAAGGACGACTCCTTCCTGACGGCGCTGGTCGATCCGATGGACGCGGGCCGCGTGGACGTTGAGGAGGTTGACGACTGATGCCTGCGGGAACGGCCGGGCAGCTGCTGTTCGCGTTCCGCGATCTCGTGGAGGAGATCCAGATACTGCAGGACATCTCAAGCCCGCTCATCGACTCCCGCTTCTCCCACGTACTGCGGCAGTTGGGAGAGGATCTCGAAGGGCTGTGGGATGCTGCGGCGCATCGTGCTTTCCGCTGGGAGCTTCGGGAGATCCGGACCGTCGTGAGCGAGGGCGAGTACGAGCCGGGAAGCCGGCGGGGGGCAAGACGTGTGGCTGCCTCCGTCTCCGGAACCTGGGATGTCCGGCCGGAAGGACCAAGCGCCCGAAAACCGAAGGAGCGACAGAAGCGCTTGATCAAGTTCAGCGGCATCGCATCCACGCGGGTCCGCTTCCTCGACGCCGACGACGGAGCTTCGATTGGAATGTGGCGCATGGAACTCGGCGACGCCAATTCTCCCGGCTGCTACTTCCACGTCCAGGTGCTGGGTGATCAGGAGGCGCCGCCATTCCCGAAGTCCGTCTCGGTTCCGCGGCTTCCGAGCCTGTTCGTCACGCCCATGGGCGCCATCGAATACGTGCTCGGCGAGCTCTTCCAAGATCGCTGGGCGAAGATCGCCGCGGAGAGCACGGGCAACGTTCAGCGGTGGATCGCGCTGCAGAAGCGCCGCTTGATGCGTCTCCTGGATTGGCAGCGAGCGACGGTCGAGAAGTCGTTGATGTCACCCTGGATGGCGTTGAAGGCCGCGAAGCCGGAGCCAGACATGTTCCTGCCACCGTGACCTCCGAAGGGCCCTCCGCGATACGCGTAAGGCAGGCGACCACCTACAGCTGCTCCCACGACGACACGTTCCCGCAGTCGAGGCAGAGAACACCGCCCCAGTTCCCGGAAAGGTACTCGGCGAGCTGCCCTTCGGTCGCGTCGTCCAGATCGAGGTCGTCCGCTTCAAGCCGACGCAGCCGCGGGGAATCGCACGCTTCGCAGCGGCGGATCGGAACATGGTCCGCGGGATCCAGGTCCTCGTCGCTGGGAGAAGAGATCGTCAGCGGCCCGTTCTTGACCAGGATGGAACCCTCCTCGGCGAGCCGCTCGGTCCAGGCGTCGAGCGTGAACAGGCTGGGGCTGCATAGCAGCGGCCCCAGGGTCGACGCGGTCACGCGGCCCGCGACGCTGGCGATCACGTCGCCGAACCTGTTGAGCCGGCGGATCTCCACGACGCGCCTCTTCACGATCTGCCACCAGAGCATCTTGGTGAGAAGGAGGTCGTTCTTGTTGTAGGCGACGACCTTCGCGTGCTGGCCAGCCCGCCACGCCGCGGATACCGTCCTGCCCGGCAGCGTCTTCCCCGCGTTGAAGTTGGCGCGGCAGACGCCGTCGAGGCCGGTTCCATGCAACTGGCGGCCGTTCAACTCGTAGAGGCAGACGAGCGTGTCAGCGGACTTCTCGATGATCCCGTCGAGGGGGATCCGCGCGCGGAGAGCCCGGAAGTCGAATCCGAAGACGTTGTGGCCGACGATCACCCCGCGGAAGGAGACCAGGCGCTGCCGGAGACGAGGCAGATCGTCCTTCCTGAACACCTCGTGTCGAACGAACCGGTATCCGGTCCCGGCAAGGCGATAGAACATCAAGCCGACGATCGCGATCACGGACCGCTCGGGGGACTTGAAGCTCGTCGAACTCGTCTCGATGTCGAGGAAGCAGACGTTCTTCGGAAGGCGCCGAACGCGCGGCACCGAGGCCACCGGGCCGACAGGATCCAGCGCCCGGGCACGGTAGTCCGCTTCGGCCAGGGCGCCCATCGTCCGGTCGAACAAGTCCGCCTCGATCCTGGCCCGCGCCACCGGGTCCATCCTCTCGATCACGCGCTTCGTCAGACTCAAGCAATGCCTCCCGAAGTCCGCGCGGCGCGCCACGCCTTCTCCACCACGACGACCACCGCGCCGATCTGCCAGCCCAGCCTCGCCCGCACGCACAGACGCGCCGGAGGTTGTCCGGCTTCATCCGCGCCGCGAACCGACCGCACCCGGCCCGCACCCGCAGGCCTTCGCGAACGCCAGCGCGGAGGCACGGGTCCCCACATGCACGAACAGCACGGAATCACGCCCTGTTGGGGCAACGCCGTTTCGTGGGGACCCGATCCCGGTCGTCGCTTGGACTCTACTCGGGCCTTCTCCCAGCCCGCAACCGCTTCACCGGACATCTCCGCCCAGTTCCCCGGTCCGCCTTGCACGAGCGCCCGTCCCGCCCTTCCGCGATCGCCGCCAGTTCGTCGAGATCGACCAGATGCTCGATTGGGCGCGTCGCCTTGCTGATACCGTGCACGTTGGTCGGGGCCTCCGGCATTCCGGGAGAGGACGGGAACGATGCGGCATCCTCAACCAGTCGGAGCAGTCGCGAGCCGCTGCTCGCACATCATCTTCCTCCTCGCTCGGGGCGAGACAACCTCCTCACGCGGCACGACGTGCTGTTCAGTGAGCCATGCGCGGACCTCGCCGGGATCGAACCGCAGAACGCCGCCGACCTTCAGCGCCGGCAGCTTCCCAGCGGTCGCCAGGGCGTACACGGTCGAACGTCCGACACGAAGGAGGGCCGCGATCTCGGACACGGTCATCAACGGTTCCATCATCACGGCTCCTCCGCGCCGATGTCCTCTGCCTCGCGACGTCCACCCTACGGGGATCGTTGTCGCCCCTCCCACACGAGCGGGCTCAAGACGAACGCCGCCTCTGCCTGCCGAAGGGTGAACAACCGGCAACTGGGCCGCGCCACGGCGTTCGTGACCATTCCGAGTCGCCATCTCGGGTCCGCCATGTACGCCTTCTCGTTGGGCGTCATGAAGAAGTGCGGCTCCGATGAACTGGTTCCCTTGACCTCGACGTGCAGCTCCGCGGGAGCACGTCCACGCCTGGCGAGCAGATCGTAGCCGCAGCGGTCGCGTTGGCGATCGACAACCTCGTAGCCTCGCCTCTTGAGGATCCGTCGGACGGCCCGGACCGCAGCTCGTTCGACCTTCCGGGAATGCGCGGCGTCCGCGAAACCAGCCGTTCCCGAAAACGACGGCGGTCGCCGGGATGAGGTCTCGCCCCGGATCACGGCCTCGGCAATCGCCGCGTACCGCCGTCGCCACGCCGCTCCGTCCCCGGCGACGCCACGGACATAGAGGATCGGCGTGCGGCCGAAGTGGGGGCGCCCCGGGACGATGTACCGTGTTCGGCGCTCGCGTGGCACTCGGGAGCCGTCGTCCGCGTGGACGATGAACGTGTACGGATCTCCGTCGGTATCGAGGGGGAGCGGCTCGCGCTCATCGTACTCGGGCCGCGGTCGCCACTCGTCCTCGAAGCACGCGTTCTCGTACCAGCCAACCGGCACCAAGGGCCCATCTCCCTCGAGCGGGGCAACGAACAGAACGAGCCATCCCGTCGGCTGGGCGGGTCGGGGTGCGCTGCGCTGGCCTCCGACCGGATGAACGTACCCGTACAGCCTGCCGTCCGGCGCTCGCAGGAAGTTGAACCGCTCGTGCGCGTCGCCGTATGCCTTGATGTACTTGTGACGACCGAGGACCACGTCGCCCGTGTACTCCTCAGCCCAGCCGACCTTCAGCAGCGCCACCTGCCCGTACTGCCCTGACTTCCCCATGGCGTGGACCTCTCTCTTGTGCGCGACCCGCCCGACCAGACGGAGTCACAGGCTACCATCGGTCGTCTCGGCGTCGCCACCATCCCCGTCGCCATCATCCCCGGCAACGGCTCCAGGGGTCCGCTCATTCCAGAACGACGAGCCCAGGACGATCCCCATCACCCGATTCCCTCTTCGCGTGCGACGGTCATGTCGGCACCGCGCCCGTTCGGACCACCACGTAGCCGTGCCCGGTCAGGAGTCCTGCCGCCGCACAGTCGTCGGCCAGCGCCGTCGGGTCGCGCTCGAGTTCCTCGCCCCGCGCCGACGCCTCCTCCTGCGAGTCGAACGAGAAGATGCACAGGGTCGTCAGGTGGTGGTACCCGCGATCCCACGCTTGGCCGGCCTTCGTCGTGCCCCGCTGGGGAACATCCCATCGGTCCGGGACGCTGGCGTACGGGCCCACCGGATCCCCCGGCGGTCCCCGGTCCTTCGCGATGCCGAGGAAGA
The DNA here is from genome assembly GCA_964568275.1 of uncultured Myxococcales bacterium. Classification (GTDB taxonomy): domain Bacteria; phylum Myxococcota_A; class Polyangia; order DRWM01; family JAAZOP01; genus JAAZOP01. The sequence goes on along the minus strand of CAZMRP010000003.1, from coordinate 18,103 downwards.
TCTCGCCGACGGTGTGGTTCGCGACCACGTACAGGTACCAGAGCGCGTCCATGGTGACCTCCTTGTTTCGAGACCGCGGTCACGGCCACGGTCCAGGCCCGATCGGGCGTGCCGATGTTCGGCTCCGACGACGCGTTCGCGGGAGTGCTCGTGGGACCGCCGGTTGAAGGCGACTGGGTCGCCGGACGCGGCTGGCAGCACCTGCAGCACGGCAACCCGACCGCATCATTCCGTGCCTCGCTCCCTGCGCGTGCGGACCACGCGGTCGTCGACCCCGGGAGCCTCCGGAGCGATCCTCGCTCGACCACGCCGTCGTGCGGTTGTTCGGGAATCGCCGGTCCGGTGTTCGCGCCGTCCGGGTTCGGAGCAGTACCATGCGGGTTCGAGGAGTGGACACCGGAGCAGGAGAAGCGCCTCCAGCTCGCTGAGCTTGAAGACGACCGCGCTCTTCTTGGTCCGGGGACTGCGCCCTCCTCGAGGCGGACTCGCGAGTCTCGACTTCCGATCCCGAGCGGTGGATGCACGCCCCATTCCACAGTCCTCCACATTCCGTACGGCGGTCCCGCCGCTGGCTTGCCCGGCGGAGTCTTCATCCGGTCGAGGAAGCGGGTGTCCCGAGACCGAGCCTGTTCGCACGCGGAATCGTAGCAGACCGGCCAGATCGAGAGCGACGTCTCTCCTCCGTTGCAGGGGGAGACGCGGGTCACGCCGCCGCCCAGGGACCATCGTCGGTCGGTCCGGCACGGGAGAACCCCACGCGCGGCGCACCGCTCGCTGCCGGCGCCAGTCGATCCGACCGATGCGCTCGTGCATCCCGTCCTCACGGAGCATCTCCCGGCCACCACCACGTCCGACGTCCGAGGAAGCGCAGCACTGCCGGCACGAGCATCATCCGCACCAGCGTCGCGTCGAGCGCCACGGCGAGCGCGAGAGCGAATCCCATCTCCTTCATCGGCAGGAGCGATCCCGAGACGAACGCCGCGAACGTCAGGGTGGCCACGAGGGCCGCGCTGGTGATGACGGCCCCAGTCCGCGAGAGGCCCTCGTGGATCGCCTCCCGGTGCGCCCGATCGCGCTCCAGCGGACCGGCGTTCCCGGCGGCCCTGCGACGATAGGCCTCCTGGATGCGCGACACCAGGAAGACCTCGTAGTCCATGGACACGCCGAACAGGATGCAGAACAGCAGGACGGGCGTCGTGAAGCACAGCGCGCCCGGGGGCGGGCCGGCGACTCCCAGCAGGCCCAGGCCCCAGCCGTGCTGGAACACGAGGACCAGGATCCCGAAGGTCGTGGCCAGCGAGGCGGCGTTGAGCAGCAGCGCCTTGAGCGGCACGACCAGCGAGCGGAACAGCAGCGCCATCAGGATGAAGGCGGCCATTGCCACGACGGGGATCATCGTGGGCAGGGCATCCGCGAGTCCCGTGCGGATCTCCCAGTCGCGCGCCGGACCACCGCCGACCCACGCGCGCAGTCCCGGAGCGGTCTCGGCCAGCAGACGCGGCAGTCCGGAACGCAGGCGTACCACGAGCGCGGCCAGCGCCGGGTCATCGGCGCCCTTCGCCAGGACGTTGAACGACGCGTAGTCGGCGTCGCGGCTGATGAACCTCCCCGCGAATCCCTCGCCGAAGCCGTACCCGAGCCGCACGCCGAGGATCTCCACCGAGTACTTCATCAGCAGGTCGGCGCTCTGCACATCGGACACCTCGGGCCACGACCGTACCCGCTCGAGCAGAGCCAGGAATGCACGCTGCTGCCCCGGGTCGCGGAAGGTGAGGCCTTCCTCGGCCCGAACGACGACGCGAATCGGGTACAGGGCCCCTTCCCCGGTCACCTCGATCACGCGGCCCAGCCCGCGTCGCGACTCCGCCTCCGGTGGAACGACCTCATGGCGCGGGTTCCTCACCTGCAACTGCGTCGCGCACGGGGCGCACAACGAGATGAGGAGCATGCCGCCGGCCACAGGGAGCGCGGGGCGCCTGAGAACGAAGCCGCTCCATCGCTCCCAGAGCCGGTCGTTCGCCCCGTGGCTCCTGCGAAGCCAGCCCCAGCGGGGCCAGTCGAGCGCATGCGCGGCGACCGAGAGCAGGGCCGGCAGCAGGGTCAGCGTCGTACCGAGCGCGAGCACGACCGTCAGCAAGCCGGCCAGGCCCATCGAGCGGGCGAAACCGAGGTCGGGAATCAGCAGCCCGGCGAAGCCGGTGGCGACGAGTGCGCCCGAGCCCAGGATCGCTCTCCCCGCCGTGGCCGCGGTCGTAGACAGCGCGTCGGCAACGGACCGACCCGCCTCGCGCTCCTGCCGGAAGCGGGTCATGTACAGCAGGGCGTAGTCCAGGCCGAGCGCGAGCCCCGTCATCGTCGCCATGCCGGAGACGTGCACCGACAACTGCGCCGCGTCGGCCACGGTCCATATTCCGGTCAGGCAGGCCATCACGGCCGCGCCGGCGGTGACGAGCGGCAGGAGTGCACCGAGGGCGCTGCCCAGCATCCACGCCAGCAGCACGGCACAGGCCAGGGCGACCACGAGTTCGGCACGGAAGCTGTCGCGCCGAACGAGCTGTCCGACGTCGAGGTCGACCGCCGAGCCGCCCGTCACCGACAGCTCCGCGTCGGGCGTGGGCGATCCGGCCCGGACGGCCCACAGCACCCGCCGTGCCTCGACCACGCACTGCCGCTCGCCGGCGCGGTCCCCCGGGCCCAGCGCGAGCTGCGCCACCATCAACTGGGTGTGCCCGTCCTGCGACACGAACTGCCGCCGGAGCGGAAGTGCCGGCCAGGTCGTCGTATCGTCGACGCACTTCAGGCGCCGCAGCGCCTCGCCGACCCGTGCGACCGTGGCGGCGAATCCCGGGTCGTCCGCCGTCCGGCCATCGTCGTGGAAGGTCACCTGGACCGACGGCTGCGCCTGCCGCGGAAACTCCTGCTCGAGCAGGCGGCTCACCGTCCAGCTGTCGCCACCGGCCTGGGAGGAGCCGGTCGACTTCAACCGCTCGTTGACGTGTGCGGTCCCGTACACCAGCAGGGGCAGGGGCAGAAGCCACGCCACGAGCACCGCGATGCGGTGTCGCAGGATCCAGCGCGTCGTTTCCGTCAACCCGTGCTCGAGCATCGCCCGATCTCCGCCTCGCTGGCGCCGTCAGGGACGTTCCGCCGGCGGCCTCCGGTCCACGCGCGGCCTCCCCGCCTGCCAGAACGCGGGGCCTGCCGCCCGCCCGGCACCTCCCCGCGATCGGCCGGGCCTCAGGGTGACCACCTCTGCCACGCGCGGCCGGTCTGCTTCCGTCGTCGCCAAGATGCCGTGCCCCAGCCCCGCGCTGTCCGTCGCCAACCGCGTCACGCCGGGCTGCAGCCAGGAGAGGAGTACCTCGGCCGGGAAGTGCCGCTCGACCTCGCGCAGGAGCGCCGCCCGGCGCTCCGAACGCCGGGCCAACTCCGACCGCGTGATCCGCGCCGTCTCCAGCAGCATCGCGACTGCCACACGGGGACTTCCGGCCAGCGCCGGCACGTACCGCAGCAGGTTCTTCGCCACGATGCGCAGGACGTCGTCGAGCACTTCCATCCCTGTGGAGGGCCGGCCCTCGATCCGGAAGGTGCCTCGGGCGAGCAGCTCCCCGACGGGTCGCTCGACCATGCTCCGGAACAGGTCCCCGGCCGAAGGGTCGGGGCGATCCGCCAGGTAGCGGACCACCACGCGGTCGAAGTCCTGCACGTGGGCATCCGACCCGCCCCAGGGGTGCAGGAGCCCGCGCCGCTCGACCCGGGTCCGCCGCACGAACTCCGCCGCGGACGGCCAATACTCACCCGCGGGCGCGGAGAGACCGCTGCCTCGCACGACGGCGTTCTGCAACTCCACGAGCGCACCGAGGAACCTCGCGCCCTCCGGCGGGAAGCCGCCGTTCACCACCTCGACGAACCTCGCCCGCGACACCAGGTCCACCATCCGCTCGACCGACAGCTCGTGCCCGTCGAATGGATGGGCCAGCGCGTACGCCATGCCGTGCGCCTCGCAGTACCCCATCACCCGGCTCGTCTGCAGCTCTGCGCTCCCGTCCGCGCGGCACAGCCGGTACATCTCGTCCAACGTCGCCTGCGAGACCCCGTGGTAGGCCCCGTGCGGCCCCGGAGCAGCGTCCGGTCCTCCGTAGACCAGCACCTCCGGCGAGCGGCGCGGGACGCCGTCCCCGTCCGGCTCCGCGCAGGCCAGCTCCGCGCCCACGGCCAACCGCGGTTCCGACGCCGCGGCCCAGAGCAGTTCCTCGGGCAGCGCGTGGGCGCGGGAGTTCATGTGGTCGGTGACGACGACGATCCCAACGGGTCGTTCCCGCTCCGGACGACGCACGAGTTCCAGCAGCGCCGATACGGGCGTGAAGGACTCGGTCCACGCGTCGGGCAGCGCCCGACCTCCCATGATCCTGCGGATCGCCCCGCCGATCACGGGATCCATCTCCGACGCGACTCCGGTCGAGTAGCGGGTGTGGACATGCGTGATGACGCGGACCGGAACGACCATTCTGCCCTCCGTGCTTCCGGCAACACCTCCGACGCGGGCGCGAGTCGCCACCGATCCGCGCGTACCGGGACGCGTCAGCGGTTCCATGACTCCGGATCTCCCGTCTCGACCGCGACACCCAGGAACGCCTCGATCCCGCCCGGCGTCGCGCCACTCGCCGCGGGAAGCTCCGCGTCCCACAGGTTCCGGACGTCCAGGAACAGGGCCAGTAGTCCATGGCGTGCGCGAAGCCCAACATTGGCGGTCGCATACGACGGCGGCGAGGGCTCCGCGTTCGAGGGCGACAGCCCGGACGACGGCTCGAATCCCACCACCTGGAGTTCCAGCAGGCCTTCGAGCGACCAGCCGTCGAACGGGACCTCGGCCAGCACTCCGAAGCCGAGGATGTTGGCGGGGACCGCCGGCACGAGGGCCCCGGACCCAACGCCGTCACCCCAGGCATGGGTGTAGCCGAGGCGGAACTCCAGCAAGTCGAGAGGACGGAGACGGATTTCGAACTCCAGTCCGGTCGTGTGGTACTCGTCTCCGTTCCGGTAGCCGGCGAGGGGATCTTCCGGCGTCCCGGGTACGACGGGAGACGAGACGCGGTTGGCGAAGGCCGTGATGCGCCCCCACCCGAGCGAGGCAAAGGACTGCTCGACGCCCGCTTCCACCTGGAACAGCCGTTCCTCGGAGAGCGCATCGCCGCCCGGGAGACTCAGTTCCAGGAGCGTCGGATGCCGAACGCCGTCCGACGTGCTCAGGCGAAGGGTCGTCCCGGAGGCCGGCATGAAGGCGACACCGACACCCCCGGAGACCGCCGCTCCGGTCGCGGAGTGCCAGTCCACCTTGAGATCGCCGATCACCCGCACGCCGCCCCCCTCCGGCTCGAAGACGGCGCTGGCATACGGCGTCGCCAACCAGGCGGACGCGTCGTCCCCGATGTCCAGCAGGCTGCCAGCCTCGGAGCTGCCCCACGTGCCGGAGTCCCGCACGTAGCGCAGGCCGAGACTCAGGGTTGCCTCCTCGACCAGTTGCCACCGCGCGGAACTGCCGGCCAACCACCGTTGGCCTTGGTGAGCCGGGAGCAAGTCCAGTAGTGCCCCAGGGTCCGGCCACCCCTCCAGCAGCGTCGGGCCGTCGGAAGAGCTGTGCAGCCAGGCGCCGGTGGCGTCCAGGACCAGCTCGCGGACCGGCTGCCATCGAACGGTGGCGTGGACGTGGTACGTGTCGCGCTCCCCGGACAGCCAATCCGACGGTGCGGGGTCGGTCCCCGGCCCGCCGAGCAGGAGACTCCCGCCCGGCGCCACTCGCCACGAGGCGAAGCCGGCCGTCACGGTGGCGGACAGATCCCGATCCCGCCCGAGATCCAGTCGGAGGAAGCCCCGGTATCGATCGCCGTCGGACCCGTCCCCCCACCATTGCTCGGCAACGGCGCGCGTCTCCAGGGTCCCGGCTGCCTCGAGCCATGCCGTGTCGCCAGCGAGACGAGCCGTGGCGAACACGGTCCCGGACGAACCGACCCCGAGAGTCCCGGCTGCTCCGCGATGCAGCCCACCCGGCTCAGTGGCCACGTCCACGACGCCGGCCGCCCCGTACTCGGCACCCTGCCCGGACGCCGGTCCGCGAACGAGATCGACCCGTTGCGCGGCCGCCAACGGCACCGCCTCGAAGATCGGCTCCCCGGTCGCCGGATCGGCGAGGAGAAGGCCGTCGAGCGTCAGGACAAGGCGCCCCGGCCCGGCAAGGGCGCGCACCCAGGGCCCAGCCCCAGGGCCCGCAAGGCCGACCGGACCGCTCGCCGTCCCGATGCCCGACGCGGGCAGCAGGTCGAGCACCTCGACCTGCGGTCGGTCGAACAACGCGCTCTCCTGGACCCTCGTGACCGTGGTCGACTCCGGGACACGCAGGTTCGCGGAGGTGCCTCGGGCTTCCTCGGTCTCTTCGCCCGTTTGCGCCAGTGGCGACCCGGCTGAGTCCGCGGGTGCAGGGTCGTCCATCGAGGGGGGCACCGTCCCGGCCTGTTGCGCCTCGGCTCGCACAGGCAGAAGTGCCGCCAGAACGGCGAGAAGGCAGACGTGCGTCAGGACGAACCGACCGGGTCGCCGGCAGCGGGCCGACCGCCATCCGTCCGAGAGGAAGAGGCCGGCCCGCAGCGCCGCGGATGGGTCCCACTGAATCGCTGCCGCGACGATCACCAAGACGACAGCCGCGGCGATCCCGATCGCACGGAGGCAGAAGCAGTCAGCGGCCGCAGAAACTCCGACGACGAGGATCGTGGCGAGAGCGGAGGCGAGGAACGCGGGACCGACTTCCTGCATTCCCTCCATGACAGAACGGCACGGCTCCCGGCACGGGCTCGAGGAGACGGCAGCCTGTCGCGCGCAGGACAGGGCCCTGGCGCCAGCACTAGAGTCCATGCTCCCCCCTTTCCGCATGCTCCTGGGGGCGCGGCTCCCCGTAGTACTGCCTGCACCACGCGACCATGCGCCGAACGCCGACCTCGACCGGCGTCGTCGGGATGAAGCCCAGGTCCTCCCCTGCCCTCGTGATGTCTGCAAGCGTCGCAACCACATCGCCGGCCTGCATCGGAAGCCGGTTCCGGATCGCCCGCCGCCCCAGGCACTCCTCGAGAACGTCGATGAAGCGTGCGAGCTCGACGGCCTGCCGGTTCCCGATGTCGTACAGCCGGTGAGGCGGGCGGCCGCTGCCTCGGGCCGATCCGTCGCATGGCGAGGCGGCATCTCCCGGCCGGGGCGGACGGTCGAGCGCACGTATCACGCCGTCGACGGCATCGTCGACGTAGGTGAAGTCCCGCCACATGCGACCCTCGTTGTAGACGTCGATCGGCCGTCCCTCGAGAATCGCCCGGCAGAACAGGATCGGCGCCATGTCCGGCCGCCCCCAGGGACCGTAGACCGTGAACAGGCGCAGTCCCGTCGCGGGAATGCCGAACAGGTGGCTGTAGGCGTGCGCCATGAGCTCGTTGGCGCCCTTGGTCGCCGCATAGAGGCTGACCGGCCGGTCGGTATCGCGCGAAGTCGCGTGCACCGGCCCGGCACTCGCCCCGTACACCGAGCTGGAGGACGCGTACACGAGATGCTCGACGAGCACGCTCCTGCACCCCTCCAGTACGTTCACGAACCCGACGAGGTTCGAATCCACGTACGCGTGCGGATTCTGGAGCGAGTACCGCACGCCGGCCTGCGCGGCCATGTGGACCACGCGCGCGGGCCTCGCGTCGTCGAACAGGCCGGAGACGGCTTGCCGGTCCGCAACGTCGACGAGGCGGAAGTCGAAGCCCGCCGCCGCCTCAAGTCGGCGCAGCCGCGCCCTCTTGAGGGCGACGTCGTAGTAGCCGTTCATGTTGTCGACGCCGACGACGGAATCGCCACGAGCGAGCAGGCGTCTCGCGACGTGGAAGCCGATGAAGCCCGCGGCCCCGGTCACCAGCACGCTCACTGCCACGGCTGGTCACCTCCAGGGCCATGCCCGCGGCCCATCCCGGGGTCCGGGCAGGCTGCGCACCGCCGTCCCGGGGTCTCCGCCCGCCGCATGGCCGTCCTGACGCGCGCCATGAGCGCCGGCAGATCGTCCTCGTCCAGGCCATCGGTCGGGATCGGGGTGCCGACCACGACATCCACGTCTCCCGAGCCCAGGCGCCCGCTGCCCTTCGGGATGATCCGGTGGGAACCGAGGATCCGGACGGGGACGATCGGGACCCCCGAATCGATCGCCAGGTGGAAGACGCCCTTCTTGAAGGGCAGGAGTCCGCCGTCGGGGCTCCTCGTTCCCTCCGGGAACACCAGGAGGTTCGATCCCGCCCGCACGCGTGCGGATGCGTCCGCAAGCAGGCGGATCGCCGTCGAACGGTCCCCGCGATCGATCTTCACGTGCCTGGTCACCGAGAGGTACCAGCCGATGATCGGGATCCGGAAGACCTCCTTGCGGGCGAGCCAGCGGTATTCGACCGGAAGGACGGACGCCAGGATGCAGATGTCGGCGATGCTGGCGTGGCTCGAGAAGAAGATCTGGGGCCGGTCCCGGAGTACGTTCTCGATTCCGAGGGCATGCACGCGGACGCCTGCGGATCGAAGGCAGGCCCGACTCCACCACATCATGAGCGAGTGCTGCCGCGGCCCCGTCCTCTCGACGAAGGCCCACGCGAAGGACACGGCAGGCCAGAACACGCTGTTCGCGCCGACGCCGACCCACCGCACGGAACTCGCCAGCCACGGCGTCTCAGCCACATTCGTCTCGACGCGGCCCTCCGACATCGGCCTACTCATCGCCGGAAGCTCCACCGGTGGCGCTCCGGGTCCTCAGGGGCGCGCGGACGAGGCCGGTCAACAGGAGCCCGGACGTTCCCAGCACGGTCGTCGCGACGACGGCCGTCAGGCCGATCGCGGACACCAGCCCCAGCGAGAAGAGGCCGCGATGGTCGGTCGCCATGAGGCTGCCGAACGCCACGGCCGTCGTGAGAGCGGAGAGCAGGATCGACGGCCCGGCGCCTCGCACCGCGTTCCGGACCGACCGCGACGGATCCTGCAACCAGCGGTGGAGGAGGTGGATCCCGCCGTCGACCCCGGTTCCCAGGATCACCGGGAAGGCGGCGACCGAGTAGAACGTGATCTTCACCCCGAGCACGGCCAGCAGCCCGAACATGACGACGAAGCCGCCCGCCAGCGGCACCAGGATGGCTGCAGCGAGCCGCGGGGATGGCCACAGCAGCAGGATCGCGAGGACGATGCCGACCGTGGCCAGCCCGACGATCCGCCAGGCATCGTCAAGGACGGATCGGACGACGTCGGCCAGGACGAATCCGGACGACGCCACGACGGTCCCCGCGGGCAGTCCCAGCTTCCCGACCCACTGCTGCATGGCGCCGGTTGCCCGGGCGTCGGAGGTCGAGATCCGCGGCATCAGGTAGACGATCCGGCCGAGGTGGCGCCCGTCCTTCTCCGTGAACAGCCGCCGGGCCCACGCGGGGAAGTCGGCGTCGTCGACGTCGACGGGCCCGGCCGCGAGCCAGCCCCGGATCTCGCCCAGCCGCTCGTACTCCTCGTCGCTCATGTCGTCCTCCACGAAGCCGAACGACGGCTCGTCGAGCAGCCGGAGGATGCTCGCCATGACCTCCCGCTTCGCGTCCTGGTCCTGCGGCTCGAATGAATCGAGGGACCAACTGGCGCGCAGAAAGGCAGGATCGTCCTGCCTGCCGGCTTCGATGGCCTCGCGAGCGCGGCGCGCGGCATCCGGGGTAGGGGCGAGCGCGACGCCGGGCGACCCGGAGTAGCCCCGCGTCGCACGCTTGCTCTGGATGGAGCCGGCGTCCGCCCTTGCCATCAGCCGGTTGAAGTCGTATTCGAACTCCAGCCGCGGCAGCGCCACGGCGCCGCCCGCCACGAGGACGACGAACAGGACCGCGAGACCCCACCGGCCTGCGGGGCCCGTGACGCGCGGGACGACCGGCTCGCCGGCGGGCGCCGGACCTGGGAGCGGTGCCCGCCTTCGCCTCGTGACCGACAACAGCGCCGGGAACAGGGCCAGGGCCGACACCAGCGTGATCGGGACCGAAACGCTGCTCAGGAGACCGAACTCCCGGAACCCCCGGAAGTGCGCGAAGAGCAGCGCCACGAACGCGGCGGCCGTTGTCAGACCGGCTCCCACGACGCCGCGGCCCGTGAGCGTGGTCGCGCGGATCGCCGCGTCCAGGGCGGACGCGCCGGCCCGCCGCTCCTCGTCGTGCCGCCGGCCGAGGTGGATCCCGAAGTCGACGCCCAGGCCGATCAGGACGGCGAACGTGCAGGCGGCGATCAGGTTGAGGGTGCCCAGCACGACGCTGGCGAACCCGAGCGACAGCACGACGCCGACGACCAGCGGGACCAGCACGAACAGGATAGCCCGCACCCGACGGAACGCCGCCGCCACGATGACCGCGACGAGTAGCAGCGAGGACAGCGCCGACCGGACCGCGGCGCGCGAGGCGACCTCCGACTCCCGCATCCGCTGGTGCAGCCCGCCAGCCACATCGACCCGCAAGTCCGGATGGAAGGCGCGAGGCTCGACCGTCGCACGGTCTCCAAGCGACACTCCGGCATGCTCTCCGCTGCAGTCCCCGCCGCTCCGGACGCCGACCAGGCACTCGGCGCGCACCGCCACCCGGCGCGCGAAGTCGAGATCCACCGCGGACTCCGGGAAGCGAATCACCAGAGCGCTGACGATCTCGCCTTCGCTCCCCGCCGGACCCCCATCGGCGTCCGGAACCTGCGGGCCGTGATCGGGCGCCCCGCCGGTCGCATCCTCCTCGTCCCCGCTCGCGGGTCCTTCGATATACACGACGTCGCCCGCCAGGGCGTCCTGGCGGCGTGCCGCGGGCGCGTCCGCGCCTTCGTCCTCCTTCCACCCGAAGCGGTCCCGATAGCGGTCCTCCATTTCCTCGGGAACGATGACCGGCGCCGGCTCGGGGTCGAGGTCGATGTAGGCCGGGTTCGCGTGGACCTTCTCGTACCGCAGGCGGCGCTGCAGGTTGTCCCGGACGGCCACGAGATCCGGAAGGTCCACGTAGTACAGGCGACGATCGAGGAAGTAGCGGACGTCCAGCTTCCACAGGAGAAACGGACGCTCCGGCCAGCGCTCGACCCGTGCCGCGACCGTCTCGAGGAACCGGCGGTTGGCCAGCCGGTCGGGGGACTGGACCGCGATCGTCAGGGAGTCCGTCGAGCCGAGGCGCGCCAGGGCCTCGTCCATCGCCCGCACGCTCGCCGTGCCCTCCGGGAGCAGGTCGCGCAGATCCGCGGAGACCCGCAGCCGCATGGCCAGCACGCCGCCGGCGACCGTCGCCACGGCGGCGCAGGCCAGCACCAGCCAGGGATGGCGCCAGGCGAATCGCACGTACCGCTCGACAAGGCCCATCCGGCCACCATCAGCCCGTCCCGCTGTGCGTCGGGACGGTGCCTCTGCGCGCCTCGCCGCGCAGGATCTCGGCGAGCCGGCGGATGACGAGCGCCTCCGCATGGTGGGCGACCACGTACCGGCGGGCCGCGACGCCGAGCCGGCGGCGCAGGTCGGACGCCCACAGGAGATCCACGAGGACATCGGCCGCGGCGGGATCCTCGGGCTCGATCAACCGGCCGTTCGTCCCGTCTTCGATCAACTCCGGGATTCCCCCGACGCGGGAGCCGCAGACCGCCCGCTCCATGGACATCGCCTCGAGCAGCGCGTTCGGCGCCCCTTCGATCCCGTCGGCGGTCGATGGCAGCAGCACGACGTCGCAACTCGCGTAGAACGACTCCATCCGCCGGACGTGACCGAGGAACACGATCGTCTGTCCGAGTCCGAGCCGCCCGCACTCCGCCTCGTAGCGCGCGCGCCACGGGTACTCCCCGGCCACGAGCACCCGCAGGCGGGGGAAGGAGTTCCGCAGGCGGCAGATCAGGGCCGGCAGAGTGCCGAATCCCTTCTCGGGGGCGGGGCGGGCCGGAATCCCCACGACGGGCACGGTGTCGTCGAGCGCCAGCTCCCGACGGTAGCTGGGGGCGATGCCCTCCGGGTGGAAGCGGTCCGTGTCCACGGCGTTCGCCAGCAGCTCCTGCCGTCCGCCGAGCCAGCCGCCCAGGGAGTCGCGCACGGCAAGGGAGTTGAAGACGGTCACCGCCGGATGCAGCGCTCTCGAGGCGAGCCAGCCGCCGACCTGCTGGATCGGGCGCTCGGCACGGCTTCCCGCACGCCAGACGACCGGCAGGTCCCGCGCCCGTCCGACGGCGCCACCCACGAGCCAGCCGAAGCTGCGGACGGCGTAGACCACGTCGATCGGCCGCGTGTCCGCGAGGCGCATCGCGGCGTGCGTGACGCGAGCGAACGACGCGAGGTACTCGGCCGCGCGCCGGACCGGACTGCCGTCGGGCTCGGGAGCCCGGGGGAAGTCGGGGGAGTGCACGAAGTAGCCGGCTTCGCCGTCCTGGAGCGCGTCGACGATGCGGGTGCCCGGGCCGACGAGAGGCACGACGTCGACGCCGAAATCGGGCAGGCGGCGGATCGCGGCTACCGCCTGCCGCTCCGCTCCGCCGAAGCCTTCGGCCGGAACGACCACCAGGGCCGCGATCCGCTCGGGAGACGACGCGGCCGGAACGCGAGCCGAGCGGGCAGTCATCCGCACGGACGCCCTCCAACCCGCTCGGCCGGAATCCGCGCCCCTCGGTGGCTGCCGGTGGAGGACAGCACCGCGAGCAGCGGGGCGCCGAGCGCCGCGGCGATAACCTGCCGTGCCCGGCGGAGCAGGGCGATCGCCAGCGCCGTCGACGCCGGCAGGCCGAGCGCGCCGAACGCGATGAGCAGTCCGGCCTCGTTGGCCCCCGCCTCCCCCGGGACGTAGAAGAAGAGCATCCCGACGCCCATCATCCACGCCGCCGCGAACACGGCTTCCCAGGGCGCCAGGTGGACTCCCAGCGCCCACGACGCGACCGCGATCTCGCCGCACATGAGCAGGCGCTCCAGCAGTCTCCAGCCGCCGGACCGCACCATCGTGCCGCGCAGCCCCGGGCCCGCCTCCGACAACCTCGAAAGCGCGTCCAACCACCGCCCGCCACGCCCGCGCAGCCTCCGTGCAGCCAACCCGGCCAGCCGGTGTGCGTGCCAAGCCAACGCGGCGAGTCCGGCGGCCACGACGACGCCGGAGACGATCCAGCCGGCGTGCGTGCCGCTCCCGTCCAGCACCACCAGGGAGCCGACGAGGAAGAACGCGAGGCCGGCCACGGCATCCACGAGCGAATCGAGGGTCACCGCGGACAGGCCCACGGCGATGCGCTGCGGACCGGTGGTGAGGACGGCCCGGACGGCCCCGGCGGCGACCGTCCCCACAGGGACCCCGAGCCCCACGATCTGCGTCGCCAAGCGCACCGCGAACAGGCGGCCCGTGGACGGGACCTCGGCCGTCGGCACGCCGACGAACAACAGCCGCCAGCCCCGCGCGGCGGCCAGCGTCCAGCCGAGGTACAGGGGAAGCACGAGCAGCGCGGGCCAGCCCACGTTCCGCAGCGCCGCTGCAGCCTCCCGCAGGTCGTACCGCCAGAACCAGGCGACGATGCCGAGCGCCGCGAAGGCCGCGAGCAGTCCCAGCAACCGGCGCGACCGCCCCTGCATCGGCCTACCGCTCCGCCGCCGGCCACGCCTTGCGTGGCGGCAGGGCCGAGTCGCGGCGCGTCGCTTCCGCCGCCGCGGCCGGGATGCCGCAGGGCCGGGAGTCATCGTGCTTCCCCCCCGCCTCGCTCGCCCCGTCTGGAACGAGGCGCGCGCCGCGACCGCACTGCGCCATCTCGACAACGCGTGCCAGCGTCATCGGGGCCTGGGATTCCCCCCGGCAGGCGTACCAACAGCAGTCGCAGGCAACGGTCGGTGCCTTCGACGGGTCGTACTCCCGGAATGGCGCGACGGGGTCCAGGTCCGGACACGGCTTGACCAGTCCCTGGGGCGTGATGTGCAGGAACGCCCGGCCCGCCGGACAGTCGGAGATCCGGCCCGTCCGGAAGAAATCCGGGACGCGCTCGAGGTACCAGCGACTGGAGACGAGCCCCGGCCATTCGTCCTTGAGGGAGAGCAGCCGCTCGACCACGTGCTGCAGCTCGCCGTGGCGCTGTCGCGGGATCAGCGGCCCGGTGTCGCCGGTCTTGCGGGGCGAGTAGCAGCTTACCGACAGTTCGGCACCCCACCGGCGGACCTGGTCGGCAATCGCCGGGATCTCCGCCAGGTTGGCCGCCGTGATGACGACGTTGCAGGCGACGCGGCGGAAGCCGAAGGCCGGCAGCCGCGGCACGACGCGCTCCAGGTGTGCGTACAGTCCGGGGATGCCCCGCTGCCGATCGTGGGCCGCGCCCAGGTGGTTCAGCGACACCGACACGCCGTCCAGCCCCGCCAGCCGCAGGTCGGCGGCCCGCTCCAGCGTCAGCCGATGGCCGTTGGTCAACAACGACACGAACGGCACCCCCTCGGTCTTGAGGTCGGAGACGATTCGCTCCAGGTCGGCCCGCGTCAGCGGCTCCCCGCCCGTCAGCACCATGACCGCAGGCAGGAAGTGCCGCGCCACCGGGCGCCAGTCGTCCAGCTCGCCCGCGGGTCGGAGCCTCCAGTACGGGCAGTAGGCGCAGCGGGCGTCGCAACGCATCGTGACTTCGGCGTAGATGATCGGGGGACGCCGGGACACGATCGCCCGTCCGTACCTGTAGGCCACCCGCAGATCCTGGGTCGCGTAGCTCGTTCCGGCCATCGCAACTCCTACGCCGATCCGAGCAGGGCGGTGATCGCCCAGCTCGTCCCCGCCGCCCACAGCGCCGCCAGCACGTCGTCCACCACGACCCCGACACCGGGCGGCCGGTGCAGCCGCCGGTGCACGAGCCCGCACGGGAACGGCTTGGCGATGTCGAAGACGCGGAACAGCACCAGACCGGACAGCAGGCCCGGCACCGTGTGCGGACAGAGGGCGAAGGTCACCAGCACGCCGGCGACCTCGTCGATCACGACCCACGAGGGGTCCATCTCGCCCGTCGCCACGCAGACGCGGTGGGCCACCCAGGTCGCAAGGGCCACAACCCCCGCAGCGGTCGCGGCGGCAATCCATCGGCCGCCGAGGACCGCGAGCGGCCATGCCGGCACGGCGGCGACCAGGCTGGCCCAGGTGCCCGGAGCCAGCGGCCAGCGGCCGACCCCGAACAGGCCGGCGACGAGGGACGCCCGGTGCGCGGCCCCTGCACTCATGCGGCCTCCCCTCCCCGTCGCACCGCCTGTGCGGCCGGTGACCGTCCGCCGGCCGACGGCATGGGGCTCGACGAGGTTCTCCCGCCCGACGCCGGCCCGGTCATCGCGTTTCGGACGTCGCGGAAGCGGCGCACCGCGGAGACGTTGGCGCCGAGCGCGATGATCCCGATGGCGACGACGGCAATCCAGTGCATCGGCGGTTGTCGCGTCTCGAACAGCGCAGCGACGACCGGACTCAGCGCGACCGGCAGGCCGAGGTAGAGCACGCGCTCCGGGCGCCGCCAGCCCCGGTACGGAAGCGAGACGCCCGCGGCCTCCGACCTTGCACCCACGTAGCTCACCATCAGCGAGCCGAAGATCGCCAGGACGACCAGCCCGACGACGGGGGTACCGCGGTAGAACCAGGCGAGCCCGGCGAACGCGAAGAACTCGCCGTACCGGTCCGAGACCGAGTCGAGCACGCCCCCGAAGCGGCTGACGCTGCCCGTCCGGCGGGCAATGCGACCGTCGAAGATGTCGAAGATCCCCGAGAACAGGTACAGCCAGCCGCCCAGCGCGAACCGGCCGTGGCCGAGCGCGATGCCGCCCAGCAGGGCGAGCAGGCTCGAGGACGCCGTGATCCGGTTCGGCGTGATCCGACAGCGGATCAGCAGGTCCTCGATCGGCCGCAGCATCCAGATCATGCCCGTGCGCAGCCAGTGGCCGAGGTAGCGGGATGCCGGACGCTCCTCGACCTCGGGGTACCGCGGCAGGTCGCCGCCGCGGAACCGGATCGCGAACGCGACGTACCCCGCGAAGAACAACCCCATGACGACCAGGCCGGGAAGCAGCGCCAGCCAGATCCGCATCTCGGCAGTCATCGCGCCTCCGTCAACGGCACGCCTGCGGGCGGCGAGTTGCCAGAAGCAGGGTCCGAACGCGTGTCTCCGAGCAGGCGGTCGCCGCGCGTCGGCCCGCCCCACCGCTCGGCGGAGACGGCAACCGGCGACAGACTCCAGATCCTCGGCGCACGGAGGAGGCAAGGCCGCGGCAACATCGAAACGCAACACGGACCATGACGCGCCCTCCTCGCGCGCTCTCCTCCGTGATCCAAGATCCAGGCCGGGTTCGGAGACGTTGCGGCAGTCCTCGCGATCCGGGACAGCCGACCTCGAGGCGTCCGGAACGGCCCTGTGCTCCTTCGCAACCGAACGTCACGGAATCGCGCGACGAACCGGCCGTCTGCCCGACGCGGTCGCACGGCATCGGCCAGGGGCGATGTCGGATGCGCGGGTCCCGATCGGCGCACCGGCAGAGTGCACGGTTTCCCGACAGCGCTGCCGGGATCTCGTACAGCAGAACCCCGGACGGCCATGGCGCATCCGGGCGCGGCCCCGGTTGGCAAGTCCCGGCTGGAGCTGCACGCAGTGGAGGGGCGGCCGCCCGGCGGCGCAGGTAGGAGGGAATACCCACCGCCGGGCGCCGCCCCGGTGGCCGCACAGCGCCGAATCAGCCGATTGCGACGCCGGGCCAGGCCGCAAACGACGGGACCATCCCTGCGCAGTCCCGCGACCGCTCTGGCAGACGCAGGTCGCACTCCCGCTTCGGTCCAGGTCGGTCTCATCCGCCGGCCTCCGCTGTCCGCCCCGCCAGGAACAGGAGCCGCACGAGCGCCAGTCGGGCTCTGAACTTGGAGACGACGACGTTCACGAGCGTCGCGTTGGCGCGTTGCTGCGCCTCGTCCACGTCGAGGCTCGTCGCCGCCCCTGCGTCCATGCCGACCTCCGCGAGTTGCAGCGCCTCGGACGCAAGGTCGGCCTGACGCAAGGCCGTGTCGATCGCGGCGAGGGAGCTCTCGTACTCGCGCATCGCCGTCCGGATCTCCGTTCGCGCCGCCAGCTCGGCGGCGTCCAGGTCAACCTCCGCCTGCTTGATCTCGGCCCGGCGCTGGTCGAGCAGCCCGTACCGCGACTGGTCGTAGATCGGGATCGACAGCGAGAACACGAGCGCCCACGCGTTGCGCCTGCCGCCCATGTCGGCCGGCTCGGTGATCTCCGTGTTGAGCTGCCACACGACTGCCAGCGACGGAAAGAACGCGGTCCAGGCGGTCCAGAGCTGCTGCTCGGCCATGTCGACGTTCGCCCGGGCAAGACGCACGTCCGGTCGCGACTCGATTGCCTCCGCGACGAGGTCGTCGGCGGACTGCGTCGGCGCAGCCGGATCCTCCTCCGGCGGCACCGGGACCGGCAGCTCGTCCATCACGAGAAGCCCGGCGAGCGCCTCGCGGGCGTTCTCGTAGGCAAGGACCGCCGCCTCGTGCGCCGCCCGCGCGGTCTCGACCTCCAGCTCCGCTCGCGTCACGTCGATCTGGATCCCGGACTCCGCGACGAGCCGTACCTGCGCCGCGCGAAGCCGCTCCTTGGCCTTGGCGAACGCGTCCTCCTGCAGGCCGATCACCTCGCGCGCCATCAGACAGCCGTAGAACGCCGTCGCCACGCCGAGCTGGAGCTGCCGGACCCCTTCCTCCTCGCCGATCTCGACCATGGAGCAGCCCAGTTCGGCCGTGTCGATCACCGAGAGGATCGACAGGTTGACGAGCGGGGCTGCCACCTGGAGCTGGGACTGGACCACGTGCTGCCGGCGGAGCACCAGCGGGTCCATCTCGATCGGCAGCTCCGGCGGCAGGAGGCTGGCAAAGTCGACCACCGTCTCCTGGTCGTTCAGCGCGTAGAGGAACTGCGCGGACAGCCGCGGCAGCAGTGCGCCCCAGGCCTGCTGGAGCTGCGCGTCGGCGACCTCGAGCGCCTGGCGCACCGACCGCAGGCGCGGGTTGCGGGCAGGGGGCTATCCACTTGACTCAGGTAGCCCCAAGATGTAGGGGACGGCTGTGGC